>CAACVI010000009.1 GCA_900659855.1 Candidatus Desulfarcum epimagneticum | reverse complement strand
GCATGCGAAAAATATTTCAGCGGCGATATCATTGACAGGATTCGCCGCGCCGTGGAAAAAGACCCGTCCCTGTCCCGGGGCCGGCTGTCCCAAGAGGTCTGCCTGTGGCTGGACTGGCGTTCCCCCAACGGAAAGTTAAAGGAAGTCAGCTGCAGAAAAGCGCTTCTCAAACTTGAGAGAAACGGGCTCATCACTCTGCCCGAATCCGCCCCCAGCCATAACCTGACCCCAAGAATTTCATTGATGGACCTCCCGGATATGGCCAACTTCCGATGCGATTTTTCCGGGCTTGGAAAAGTGACCCTGGAGCCGGTGTCCGGGGGGCGTCGAAACAGGGAAAACAGCCGGGGCCAAGCCTTTCCACGCCTTTCGACCCCTCTTTTCCTGGGTTTTCACCCCATTTTCGCCCCCCATTTTTCTCGGCGATTCCCGATCTGATCCTGTTTTTTGATTTTTAAGTGTTAAGCGCCAGGACATCGTAGACACAATGACGATTTATGAAATTTTGTAATCAAACTCATCCACCTGGGTTTTGTCCAGGAAGAGTTTTAATTTTTGTTCTTTGACATCAATAGTGGCCAACACATATTCGAGCCTCACTGTCTTCGGAACGGGAAACATCTCCCCAAAAATGTTTCCCCTGAGGTTACTTCGGACCAGGCGAACCAAGTGGCAGCGTCCGGATTTTGGTTTCTTAAGTCGTTGTTGAGGTTTATCCTCCTGACTTGGAAACCTCAGCTTTGCCTTCATCGCCGCCAGGGCTTTGAAGGGCGTTTTCCACCCAGCTTGCTGTAGCGGTATTTGCCGTTGTCGCTGTTCAAAGGCCAATGTTCCATCCCTCAATTCAGCCTTTGTGGCCATCAGCGTTTTGCCGAGAAACATCCGCGAAAAAATCAGCGCCGCGCCAAAGGAACGGCGCTATTTTCTGCACGCGGAAAACGGGTATTTTTATGACGCCGTTGAAATCGTTTCCGATCTTATTGACGCGGGCAAAAATTCCAAGAAGTTCAGATCGCACCGGGCCGCGCTGGCGGATCAGGTGAGACTGCCTTTCGCGGCGGCGCATGATCGGAGAATGGCCGGGAAATGATCCCTGTTTTCCCCAAAAAGCCATTCAAAAAATCGTCTGTGTTTTTGAAATGGCTTTCTTACCCGGGATATGAGAGTCTGTTTCCAAAGAAAACAAGGATTAAGGGATACAATTATGAAAGCTATTATTTTGGCCGCCGGTTATGGAGATCGCATGAAGCCTTTGACCAACAATGCTCACAAGACCATGTTAAAGATAGATGGCCAGTTGATTATCGCCCGGATCATAAAAAGTTTGATTGAAAATAATGTTTTGAAAATGGTCATTGTCACAGGCTATCGCGCCGACGATCTGGTCGATTATATAAACAAAAAATTTTGCGACATTGAAAACATCGCGTTTGAATTTGTTCATAATGCCCGATATCGGGAGACAAACAATATTTATTCCCTGGCCATGGCTTTTGATCATACCGAAATTGATGGGGATATTTTATTGATCGAATCAGATATTATCTATGACAATCAAGTAATCAGGCGGGCCATCGAAACATCTTATGACAATATAGCGTTGATCAGCAGATATAAAGCCGGGATGGAAGGAACTGTGGTTAAAATTTCGGGCGACTTGATAACCGAGGTCATCCCTCCGCACCTTCAGTATGCGTTATTCAGGATTTTTCAGATTCCTGTCGGCCGCTTAAGATCTCCGCATAGAAAAGGTTTATTTTTAAAATGAAAAAATTAATAATAAGTTGGTGACATCCGACAGGCCCCGTATATTGATATATATGTTTATCATAAAGCGTCAAACCAAAAGGAGTTGAACGCTTTGGAGGAATCGGGAGATTGTGTCGAGCCGGAGGGTCTGTATGGGACTTATATAAATTCGAAGATAGCGTCAAAGCTTCCGCCGGTTTCGCCATGCCGGATCAACGGCATGGACGTTTTATCTTTAAGGGAGCCGGACGGGATGCTGTCCGCGCTGTATGGGAACGATTTTTTAAAACCCGACCGTTTATGGATTAATGGGAAATGGGTAAAAACCAATTGAATTTTTACGAGGCCGTCCGATCCGTTTTTACGGGTTTATCTGATTTGGAGAAGAAAGAACATGAATCATACAATAAACGCGGAAGAAAAATTTGATATAGTATACACTTGGGTGGACAATTCTGATCCCCAATATAAAACGACACACGATTCGTTCAAAAAAAAATGGCTGAAGACCAACGCATGGGACGAAGAAATTGTCGGAGAGATGCGGGATAGAAATAACGATGAATTGAAGTTTTCTCTCAGGGCGGCGGAAAAATTCGCCCCTTGGGCAAACCGGGTTTTCCTGTTGACATTCGGTCAATATCCCGAGTGGATGAATTTTGATCATCCCAAACTGACCATAGCGCGGCATACGGATATCCTGCCCGATTCATTTTTGCCGACATTCAATTCCTTTGCGCTTGAGTGGGCGTTACATCGTATTCCGGGCTTGTCCGAAAATTTCATCTATTTCAATGATGATTATTTTTTGGGACAACCGACGTTGACGCGCGATTTTTATTCCCCGGAAAATGGGCATATGCTCTCGTTCGATTATGATCCCAAAAATTACCAGAAAAAAATGAATCCATGGAGGGCTTCCATGAAAAATGCCAACCAGTGTCTGGAAGAGCGTTTCGGCAAACGTTTTCGCCGGTCCCAGCTTCATTTGCCTCATTTTTTCAGGAAATCCGTATTTAAAGAGATGGCGAAGGAATTCGCCCACGAGGCCAATCATACGATGAGTCACAAATTTCGCGACTATAATGACGTCAACGCGACCCAGATGTATATGCATTACATTATTGATATGAACTATCCCCACACCATAGAAAGGGAGCCGGGTTTCACATTCCACTATCTAAGCCGGGAGAGCATTGAAAAAATATTGAAGACCCGGCCCAAGTTTTACTGTCTGAACGATGTCACGGAAGATCGGGATAACTATAAATTGTTTTTGATGCTGGAGCGGCTTTATCCCGACAAATCATCTTTTGAAAATTGATAAAACAGTAAAAAAGATTTTACTGTTTTTTGACCCATGGAGTCATATTCCCGCCAAAAAAAAGGCGATACTGGATTCCAGTTGGCCGGGTCTGTTCCGGAAACAAATTCTGCCGGAGCTGCCCGCGCTGAAACCGGCCTCAAAACTGGGGTTGAAGCCCAAAGAACTTTCGGGAGACCAGAGTTACGGCGGCGATGACAATGTGGAGGCGGCCAAAAAAATTGGGATGGAGGTTATCTCTCCGGTCAAAAAAGGGCCGGAGGGAAGAATCGGCCTTTTGGATTTTAAAATGGATTCAAGCGGCGATGGATCAAACCGGTCTTCCCGATCCTGAAAAATGGACCACGGACGAGGAGCGAAAATTAACCGGGGCGTATTTGAAAATTCGGGAGACATACGGAAAGTATCCCATGACCGACGCCGGAAAAAGGGCGGAAGTCACGCGGAAGCATCTCACCGAGGGCATTATTTCAGATGAGCGGGGATCGTTTGTTTTTTCGAGTTCATAGGGGCGGCCCTTGCGGGCGCCCTTCAGGAGAAAACGCCTGTCTTTCAAGGAGCCATTTCCATGCGGGCACAATGCGGATCATTAAATCATCGCGTCGAATGGTCCTGTTTTCGCTTAAAGTGATCAGCGTAAGAGAGGCGTCCGGAAGCATTCGGGCCGCTTCGCAAAGAGCGCGAATTTCACGCTCAAGCGTTTTGGGCTCGCTGATATTCGCCGCCGCCTGAATCGCATGAACAGAGCCGTCAGGAGAAAAAGCCGCAAAATCGACTTCATATCCCGATGGCGTTTTGAGATAAAATATTTGGGCGCCTCGACGGAGAAGCTCCATAAATATGGAGTTTTCAAGCATACGCCCGGTATTGGGGATTTTCATAAGGAAGTAAGCGTCGCACAGTCCCGAGTCCGTTATATAGATTTTTTGAGGGTTGACCATCCGCTTTCGATCGGATTGCGTGTAAATCGGGACCGTATGAAGCAAAAAAGCGTCTTGAAGATATTCCATATATTGGTGAAGAGTGTTTTTGGACGCTTTTATTCCCTGTGATTTTAGATGATTGTAGAACTTATTCACTGTGAATCGACATGCGGCGTTTTGAATGATATGCCGAATGAGCTTTTTAAGCGCGTGGATATTCGAGATATTGTATCGTTCCACAATATCTCTGAATATCAGGGTGTTGACGTATCCCTGAAGCAAGATATGGCGGTTTTGATCGGAAAGATTGATGGCTTCTGGAAAGCCTCCGGTCGCAAGATATTTCAGCAGGCGATTTTCAAGCGTTGATCTCAGCTGTTTGTCCGCCTTTAAAAGCGAGGAAGGGGGCGTTATTTTCCGGCTCTTCAAAAATTCGGAAAAACTGTAGGGATAAAGGGTCGCATCCACACATCGGCCGCGCATGGAAGAGGCGATTTCTTTGCTCAACATTTTGGCGGAAGAGCCGCTGATATAAATTTTGACATTTTCAGAATCAAGAATTCGCCGAACAAACGTTTCCCAGCCCCGCGCCAACTGGATTTCATCGAAAAAAAACCAGACCGTGGAAGAGCGGTTTTCCGGAAACATCACATAGTATTCATCACAAATAAGATGCAGGTCTTTTGCGGTGATGTCGGCAAGACGCTCATCTTCAAAGTTGAAATAAACGAGCCGGGATCTCGGGACGCCACGGTCCAGACATTTTTTCATGATCTGGTATAAAAAACAGGTTTTCCCGGCTCTTCGCATGCCCGTGACGGCATATGCTTTGTTCGGGATATTCGGAATTCGGCATTCGCGTTCGGTCAATTCCGGCATCTCCATGACGGCGGCGTCGGCAAGTCTTTGCTGTATGATTTCTCTCATGGCGCTTTTTCACCAATTTTTATTGTCTCTTTAAAAAGGATAAATTTTGCATATTATGTCCCTATTAATAGGGACATAATATGCAAAATTTATCCTTTATGTCAAGGGCAAAACATGGAGCGGGGATTTGGTGGTTTGCTTTTCAAATGAATGGCCATCTGTGTTTTTGAATCGGAAGCGCCGTGATCCGATATGAAGAGCCTTCAAAAGAGTTTCAGGAAAAAATCAGGGCCGCTCCAAAGGAACGGCTCCATGACGGCGGACGAGGAAAGACAGATTATAATCAGACATAAAAACCATATCTATACTCGTGATTCTTTGTACGCCTTGAGCGCGGCATTAATATGTGTCTGGTATTTTTTACTGTTGGCTTTGAACCAGATGTACACATCTTCATCTATGCGGAGGGTGATCTGTTTTTTCCCGCGCGGCAAGTCAACGTCATTTGCTTTTCGCATGGAGATCATTACTTTGTTTCATCTTCTCATCATCCTGGTTCACACAGGCATAAACCAGCGCATTGGTGTCAAGGCAATGCATAATTGATTTCATTCATTAATGGGTCGATGTCGATTTCTTTCAGAATGATGAAACACCCTTGACAGAGGTCTGACACAAAAAGGCATGATTGTACTTTTTCAAAATTTAAACAGATGAAAGGCCATGAAACCCAGGCCCGCCAAAAGACCGCTGATGACCATGTAGCGTTTGTCGTTCATGGCCCGGTCCATGCGCCGGCTCAAAAACGGGGCCAGGTAAATCATGCAGATTCCGTAGATCATGAAAAACCGTCCGATGTCCGACTGGGAGGCCCCGATTCCGTTGAGATAAATGGGGCAGAAATAGTTGAGAAGGCCCACGACGGCCACGGCGCCGGGAAAGGCGCTTAAAAGAATCAGGCATATCACGTTCCGGTTGAGCATAAACCGGATGAACAGGCCCCTGGGAGCGTCCGTTTTTTTCCGGGTTCCGGGGGCGGGCTTTTCAATGGCTCCCCGCATGAAAAGACACACATAGGCGATGACAAACAGAAGAATGGCCGCCGATATCAAAAACACCGCGTTGTAGCCCATCCTTTCCGCCAGCATGGCCCCGGCCGCGCCGCCGCAGATGCTTCCGGCGAATATTCCCGCCACCAGCTCGGCGATGCCCCGGTTTTTGTTTTTCTCGCCGGCCCTGGATATCACAAATCCCTGGGAGGCCATCCAGGCCAGCCCGTATCCGAATCCCACGGCGCCTCTTGAGAGGATGAAGTGAAGGGCGTCGGGCGCGGCCCAGGAATACAGGGAGCCCAGGGCCGCGGCGGCCAGGCCGGCGAAAAACGGCTCATGCCATCCCCGGCGGTCCAGCCACGCGCCTGAGATCATGATGGAAATGCCCGCGAAAAACATCTCCATGGAAATGGGAAGCCCCATGGCCATGTCTTTTGAAACGCCGAAAATGGGCTCGTAAAGCTTTCCCATGTGAAGGGGGACAAATGAAATGGAAAGGCTGGAGCCGAAAAGAAAAATAAAGGCCGCCGAACGAATGGCTTTGGGGCCGGCCCGCGCTTTCTTTTTTCTTCCGCCCGTCTTTTTTTCCATGAGCATAAAGATCAGAATCAGCATTTCCACGGAAAAAAGAATGGAAATCACCAGGACCGTGGCGGAATCCAGGGCGATTTTTTTGATCTGGTCCAGCAGCGCTTTTTGGGAGATAACGGCGCGGATGACGCCGGCCTCCCCAGGGGAAAAAGCCTGGGTTTTTCCCCCTTTCAAAAGCCTCCGCGTCAGGATGTATTCGGCCTCAGCAGGCTCCCGGTCCGCTGTTTCAGGCGCTTCCCCGGGGCCGTCCGGGTGGGAGCTGAAATGAACGACGCCGCCCGGAGAGGCGGCGTAGAGGGGGCGGCCCGCCGCGTCATGGATGGCCACACGCTCAAGCTCCGGGGCCGCCGCGATGATCTCGCCGAGCCTGACCTCCATTTTCGCCAGCCGCTCAATGCGCAGCCCTTTGCTCAGCAGATAATGGATGTCCTTTTGAAGCATGGCGGTCAGGGCGGCGGTTTTTTCCCTGGCGATCCGGACGGAATAATTTTTAAAGGAAAGGGCGCTCAAACCGGTGAACACGATCTGGCAAAGGGCGATGACCGAAAACATCGCAAGGGAGATTTTGAATTTAGACATTTTCTCAGACTCCCGCCTCCTTGCGACGGCCATGGGCAGAAACAAAGCCAGAAGGACGGCCCCCCCGGCCAGAATGAGCGCCATGAGCCGGAGGCTTTGCCGGGTCAGGTTTTCCACGCGCTTTTTCACCGGTTTTTCGTCAAAGGTGATGATCGCCGCGCCGGCCGGGGCTTTTTTGAAAGGGGCCTTGAGGGGCAAAGCGATGAAGTACACCCCGCCATGCTTAACGTGGCCGGGCGTTTTTTTCCCGTTTTTCAAAGTCTTTGAAAAAGCGGGAAGGTCGAGAACCGGCCCCGGAAGGGACGTTTTTTTAAAAGAGGCCTTTGTGCTGTAAACAATGACGCCGTCGGGCAGGGCCACGGACACATCGATTCCGGATTCAGCGGCTTCCCAGGGTTCATCGGCTTTCATAGACCCGTCTCCGGGCGAAGTCTCCTCAACGTGGAATTTGCGCCCCAGGTGGCCCCGGGCCTCTTCCAGGAGTTTTTCCATTCCGACGAATTTCCGGATGTTTTTCCCAAACGCCAGGGATTTTTCGATTTTTCGTTTCATATCCCCGCCGATGAGGGTCTGCTTGGAGACCATGGACTCCACATAGAGTTTTTCCATATGGGACAGGCCCAGCATGGCGTTGAATCCCAGGGCCGTCACCAGGAGAAAAAAGGCGCCTTTGGCCGCCGACCTCCTTCGCATGCCCGTCACCCGCGACATCGTCATCGCGGATTTCGGCCGGGACGCCTCCCTGGAATACCTCCGCCTGGTCTCGCGCCGTGAAAAACGCCTCATCGAAGGCGTCCTGGCGCCGGAGGGCCATGCGTTTTTCGACGAATACCGGCGCGTCATGCACACGGTGGTCGGGGACCTGGCCTTTTTAAAGGAGACGGCGCTGGAACGAAGCGCGAAGAACCCGGGATATCTGAAAGGAGACATTCTCATCGGGACAGGGCCCTGGCCCAGGCCCGGGGTTTTTTTTCAAAAACTGGCCCGGCTGGCGGTTCAGCAGGCCCTTTTGGCCATGGACCGGGGTCCCGGGCGCGTCCGGGTGGTCATTCCCTGCAACACCCTGTCGGACGAGGCCAAACGCCTCGACCATGCGCTGGGCTCGGCCCGGGAGCTGCGAAAACGCCTGGGACCCCGTTTCCTGTCCCGTTCCCGGGCCCGGAAGATCGCCGCCGCGGGCATTCGGGCTTTCGCCCCGCCCGAGGCCGTGATCCGCCGTCTCGCGGAAAACGGATCGCCGGGAAAACCCCTGAATCTTCTGGTCCTGGGCGCCCGGGGCGCGCGCGCCGTCTATGAAAAGCTCGCGGCTTTCCGGGGCCTTCATGTGACGCCCCTTGAAAACCGCCACGACGATCTCATCCGCCAAACCATCGTGGCCTCCATCGGAAACCGTCGGGAAAGGCTTGATCTGTGCCGCCGCCGCCTCATTCATGAGATCATCGAGCCCCGGAAAAAACGCCTGGGCTCCCTGGTCGTTCTGGAGGCGCGCACGGATTTTCGCCTGGGGCTGGGGCCAAGCTCCCTTGAGATTTTCGCCGACGCCATGACGTCGGACGCCTACGGGGGGATGGGCGCGGATGCCGCTATGCCCAGTCTTCATGTCTGAGATTTTGGATTCGGGAAAACTCCCGGACATTGTGGGTGACCAGAACGCAGTCCCGGCTCAAAGCGTGGGCCGCGATGAGCATATCCATATTGCCGATGGGGGTTCCTTTTTTTTCAAGGGCGACCCTGAGTTTCCCATATTCCAGAGCGGCGTCGGCGTCCCATGGAAAAACCGTCAGGCGGGAAATAAAATTATCCAGGATCCGGCTGTTCATTTTCCTGGACGAAGAGCGCTCAACGCCGTATCTCATCTCCGCGTATGTGACCACGGACACGCACAGCGCATTTCTTTCGAACGAGTTGAATTTTTCAAGAAAAGCCATGGGGCGCTTTTTGATCACATAAATACAGATACTGGTGTCCAGCATATGCGTCAAAACATATCCTTTCTTTCCTGGGGGGGAAGGTCTCTTCGATCCGCCATGAAATCATCGGATGGAAGCGCCGTTTGGGTGAAAAAGTCGTCCCAGGATTCCGGACGCGGGGAAAGAATGATGTCATCGCCGACTTTTTTGATCAAAACCTCATCGGTCTGAAAACGGAACGGTTTGGGCAGACGAACCGCCTGGCTGCCTCCGTTTACAAAAATTTTAGCGGTTTGCGGTTTCATGGCCGGCTCCTTAGTCTTAAGGATAAATTTAAAATATATATTTATAGTATATATTCTGAATATAGATGTCAAGGGCAACGGAAAAAATCTCCCGTCGGACGCCTATGGGGAGATGGGCGCGGAGCCAAAGGCGCGGCCGCGCGATGTTAAAGAATGTTGATTTTTACCCGGGAGATATCCTGAAGTTTGATGAAATCTTTATCAAAAGTGGAAAGCTCGGAGCCATGCTGTTCTGAAAATTTTAAATGAATGATGTCATTAATATTTTTGCAAAAATCAAGCTCAAGGCACGCGCTTACCGCGTCATCCAGAAGAGCGGTATGAATGGGATAACGGCAGAAATGACGAAACAGTTTGTAGCTGCTTTCAATATGATCTCGGGGGACATTTATTTTGGACAGTGTGAACACAAATTCCTGAAGGTTTAAAGGAGAAAGCAAAAGCTCATCCCGATTTTGCAATTTTCGAATAAAAGCCTGACTTTGTTTCATCTTCTCATCATCCTGGTTCACACAGGCATAAATCAGGATATTGGTGTCAAGGTAATGCATAATTGATTTTATTCATTAATGGGTCAATGTCGATTTCTTTCGGAATACGGATATTCCCGGCGGCTTTGAAATTTTTTTCCAGCATTTCAGACAGCCGGGCGGAATCCCCATGCCTTTTTGCCTGACGCATGGGGATAATCAACAGCTCAATCCCCGTATTGACGAATTCATCCGGGATATTGACGGTCACTCGTTTGCTTTTTGGCTTTAAGTATTCTCGAATCATGTTTTTTGCCTTTATGATCAGCGGGTTGAAAAACAGGGAGATAAAGACTTAAACTCAGTCTTTTGATTATACAGCACCCGGCAAAATCCCGCAAGATGAAAATGAGATCAATTTTTTATATTGATCGCCCCGCGAAGGCGGCGCTGTTCCGCCGCCGCCATGACGTCGGACGCCTATGGGGAGATGGGCGCGGAGCCAAAGGACTCTTCCGCCTCCTTTTGAATGGCCGCTTCCATTCCATAATACCGGGGGGAGAAATGAAACAGGGTGAATCTCCCGACCCCGGCCCCGGCGGCCAGGCGTCCGGCCTGACGCGCCGTGAGATGGCGTTTTTTTTCCGCCAGGGCCGAGTCTTTGTCTGAAAACGTCGCCTCAATGAACAGATGATCCGCGCCCAGGGCCAGATCAATGATTTTTTCCCGGTTGGACGGGGTGAACCCCGCGTCCGTGACGTAGGCGATTTTTTGTCCCGGGGCCATGATGGCGATTTTTTCCATCAAAGTCCCCAGGGGAAAAATCCGGCCCCGGCCTTCCGTCGTCCGGGCCTGAAGGGGGGCTCGGAGGTCCGCGCCTGTCAGGACCGCCTCCTTGAAGGCGCCGATCCAGGGGCCGGGGCAAAGCCCCATGTCGTCGAGCGCCGCCTTGCTGATGTGGATATGGCGTTTTTCCTCCAAAAGAAAACCCAGGCAGGGAATGCCGTGGTCCAGCTCGGCGCATCGAACAAAAAAACCCGGCTCGTCTAAAAGAACGCCTGAAAAGGGCGTTTCCTCCAAAGGGCCCGAAGGGGCGAACCGGTCCCGGCCCCGGAAGGTTCGGGCGGCCATGCGCCCGGCCCCGGCCTCGACGGCCGTGAGCGTGAATTCCGTCTCATAGTTCGGCGCCAGATTCCACTCATAACCGGCCAGCTTTCCCTCCACATGGCGGATCATTCCCCGGGGGCCGAAGACATGGAGATGTTTTTCCCGGCCCAGAAACAGCCGAAGCGCCGCGTCGAATCCGATGAAATGGTCCATGTGCGCGTGGGTGACAAAGGCGTGGGTGATCTTTAAGATGTCCCGGGAGGAAAGGGGAGACAGGTCGCCCAGATCGAAAACCAGGGCCCGTTTTTCAAACATGAAGGGCAGAAACAGGCCGGGGTCCCCAAAAGGGCCGTGGATCAGCCGGGGGTGAAAGCGAGGGCTCATGGTTTTTCAGGGAAGGTATTTTCTGATCTGTTCTTCGATGGTCACGTAGATGTCTTCATCCGATCCGAAAACATCCACCACATCCTTGTCGTCGATTAGCTTTTCAATGACAAACGCCGTCAGGTAAAGCGCCACCACATGGGGATGGGGGGCCAGCCCCCGGAAGGGCGAGGTCTGGTAATCGATATCAAAATCGTCGGCCCGGCTCAGCTTGTCCAGGGATTGACTGATCCGCTCCTGAAGGCCGTTTTTGTTCGCGGTCTCCACCAGGCCGTTTTCGATCAGCTTGGTGGCGATGGCGTTCGAAAGGGGCTCGATGCAGTCCTGAATGCCGTTTAGGGCCCGTCTTCGGGCAAAATCCCGGGAGGATTCAATCTTGGACAGAAGGGTTTCCTCCCTGGAGCTGGGTCTGAATGTTTTGGACATGGATACTCGCCTTATTGTTTTGTTAAAAAACGTGACATGAAAGGTCTTTATAAATGATCCGGTTGGAAAAAATCAAGGGATTTTTTACCTTAAGCAATATCCTCGATCACAGCCTGGGGGATTTTCTGGTTTTTCCACCGGTTCCAGCGAAGACGGAAGGCGATTTTCTCAAAGACCGTGGGGGGCGGCATGTCGGGGCTGCCGTTGAAATTGAAATGGATGGCGTGAAGGGTTTTTCTTCCCCCGTCCTGGGACAGGGCCATGCGCCGGTGGCCGCCTGAAAGGATTTTGGAGGACACGGCGGACACGTTCTCGGCCATGAAAAGGGGCTCCGCGTTTCCCGGACCGAAAGGCTGAAGGGATTTCAGCTCATTCATGAGCCGGTGGGTGATATGGGCGAAATCCAGACGGCAGTCGATCACAAGCCCCGGGCCGGGGCCGCCGGGCGCTGAACATTCGGCCGATATTTTTTGAAGATTCCCGCGAAACCGGGGAATGTTTTTTTCCCGGATGGAAAAGCCCGCCGCCATGGCATGTCCGCCGAACCTCTCCAGCTCCCCGGAGGCCCGGGACAGCGCCCGGTAAAGGTCGAATCCCCGGACGCTTCTTCCGGAGCCTTTTCCGATCCCGCTTCGGGTGGAGATCAAAATGGCGGGCATGGAAAATTTCTCGGCCAGCCGGGAGGCCACGATCCCGATGATTCCCTCGTGCCAGTCGGGGCTGGAAAGAACCAGGGGCCCCTTTCCGGGAAGAGACGGGTCCTTTCGGACCCGCTCCAGGGCGTCTTTGAATATGAGATTTTCCCCGGCCTTTCGGTCTTCGTTGAGCGCCGAAAGGCGGCGGGCCGCTTTTCGGGCCCGCCCGGGGTCTTTTGACAGGAGAAGGTCCACCGCCTGCCCGGCGTGGTCCATTCGCCCGGCCGCGTTCAGACGCGGCGCCAGCCTGAAAAGGATGTCCTCCGAGTCGATCTCCCGGCCGGCGATGCCCGAGGTTTTCATCAGCGCGTCCAGGCCCGTCCGGGGGCCCCGGTTGATGAGGTCGATGCCCGCCCGGGTCAATATCCGGTTTTCATCCACCATGGGGACCTGATCGGCGGCGGTTCCCAGGGCCGCCAGATCGCACAGCCCCAGCAGGTTGGGCTCGGGCGTGTCTTTCCAGAAGCCGATGTCGCGCAGATGTTTTCTTAAGCCTATCGCCACATACAGGGCCACCCCCGCGCCGGCCAGGAAGTCCAGGCCGGATTCGCAGTCCGGCCGCTTGGGATTGACCGCGGCCGCGGCCGGCGGCGGGAGGCCGTCCAGACGGTGATGGTCGGTGATGACCACGTCCACGCCCTTTTCGGCCGCGGCCGCCACCGCGTCGTGGGCGCTGATTCCGCAGTCCACAGTGATGATGAGATCCACCTTTTCAGGCGCGGCCACGTCCGTGATATGCGCCGTCGACAGACTGTACCCCTCCTGAATCCGGTGGGGGATGTAGTGGGACACACGGGCCCCGGCCGCGGTTAGAAACTCGAGCAGAATGGACGTGGCGGCCACCCCGTCCACATCGTAATCTCCGAAAATCAGTATTTTTTCCCGCCGCTTCAACGCCCGGGCGATCCGCCGGACGGCCTTGTCCATGTCTTTCAGCAGCCATGGGGACCGGAGTCCGGAAAGGGCCGGGTTGATGAATTCGGGCAGTTTTTCAGGCTCGGCCATGTTCCGGTTGGCCAGAACGATGCCCATATGCCGCCCGCATTTTAACGCGCTTTGAATTTTTCGCACAAACCCGTCGTCGGGCTGAAGAATATGCCAGTTTTTTTTCATGCCGTCTCCCGCATGTCTCCATACCCGATCCCGGGGCCGGACGCAAGGGGAAATTAAACTTGAGCAAAACGGTTTTTTATTGAAAAAAGAAGGGATATGGCGCTATATCTTTAAAACAGGACAGTCCGCCGGGATGTGTTTTCCGTAAGGGCGCCCATTTAAAACGTTTTTTCAACGGAGAGTCAAATGGCAATTAAGCGATTTCGATTTTTTGACAAACGGCATGGCTGGAAACTTCAAGATATGTCCTTCTCCCAGTTAAATCTTCTGGTGGGAAAGTCGGGGGCGGGGAAGACCCGCATATTGAACGCGCTGGAAAGTGTCCGGGAAGCCGGATTGAAAGGCGCTCATAAAGCCAACGGCTGTCAATGGGAAATGGAAATTCAGTTTGAAAATCAAAAATTTCTATGGAAGGCTGAAACTTCCTTAATAACGGAAATTCCCATTTCAAGATTTTCAGATAAAGACAATGATGAAATTGAAGACCGTTCAAATGAAAAATCTCGTTTTCTGAGCGAATCCATTATCCGCGATGACAACGCGGATCTTGTGGCGCGCGATGGCGAAGGGTTCCGTTTTAACCTGGAGCCTCTCCCAAAGCTGAAGAGCGCTGAAAGCGCCATTTCACTTCTGGGAGATGAAAAAGATATCGCGCCTCTGAACAAAGCGCTTCGCCATATGATCTTCAGTCGGGCACGCGGTCTTGCCATTTATTCTTATGACATTTACGACTTTAAAGATATCCGGAAGCGTTATCATAATTTGAAATCTCTTAAAGAAGCCCGGAATATTCCGCCATTGGTCAAAGGATTTATACTGCAAGAAGAGTATCGCGACGAATTTGAAAAAGTTAAAAATGACTATATGGAAATATTCGACACGGTGGAAGATTTAAAAATCGGAAAATTGAGCGAACTGGATCCCCGAACTTTCGAGGAAGCTCCTAACGATACTGATTGGCTGGTGATGGGAATCAAGGAGACAGGCGTGGATGGATGGATAGTCACACCGAGAATATCATCCGGAATGTTTCTGACCTTTCATCACTTGCTGGAATTATTGCTGTCTCCCCCAGAAACCGTGATTCTCATAGACGAGCTGGAAAACAGCCTGGGCGTCAACTGTCTGCCTGAATTAACGGATCGTTTTTTGCGCCGTTCACAGCATTTGCAGCTGATCGCCACCAGCCATCATCCATATGTCATACAAAATATTCCGTCCGCCCAGTGGGGCATCGTGACTCGAAAGGGCTCCGAAGTCGCCGTGATACAAGGCAAAGACATCCCAGCCCTGGACACGCGATCCGGCCATGACCGCTTTATGCGGCTGCTTAACCTGAAAGAATATGAGGACGGAATTCAGTGAATCTGTATTTTCTGGTGGAGGGGAGGCGAACGGAAAAGAAGGTCTATCGCGCCTGGATCGGCTATGTGTTCCCCCAATTGACTGAAGCGGGAAAAATAGAAGATGTTCATTCAAATCACTATTTCATAATGGCCGGATATGGGTATCCGTCATATCGCCAAAGAATTCGGGAATCATTGCGGGATATCGCCGGATGGGGGAACATCGATCATTTTTTCATCTGCGTGGATTGTGAGGAGGAAACCCCTGAGTCAAAAATTCGGGAAATAAAAGAAATTGTATCCGAGGGGGAACATGTTTCGAATTGCCATGTGATGGTTCAAAACTGCTGCATGGAGACATGGTTCCTGGGAAACCGGCGGATCATGAAACGGAACCCGGTCGGTGAAGCGTTGAGAGAGTATAAAAAATTTTATGACGTGAGCCGGGATGACCCGGAAGACATGGGGCGCCCGGCCGATTATAAATTCCGGGCTCACTTTCATGAGGCGTATTTGAAAGCCATGCTGCGCGAAAGAGGATTGCGGTATTCCAAGTCAAAGCCCGGAATCGTCATGGAAAGACCTTATTTTCAGGAACTGGCGGATCGAAATATTGAAACCGGCCATATGCCGACATTTGGCAAGTTGATCCGTTTATGGAAAAAGATGGGCGGCGATATTCCCGTCCGACAGCAGTCGGCCTGAAATATAAAAAACTTGAAATTTACTGAAAAATGAGTATGATATTTTAAAATAAACAAGTTGGGGAAAGCGGATTGCGAACCATTCAAAAACATTTGCGGATTAAAAAAAAAGAGATCGCTTTTTTTAAATTTATACTGGAAGCCTATGACGGAATGGCCGGCATGACCACCATCGACTCCGCCTCCGGGCATGTGGTGTTAAACATCGCCCCCGGGCGCGAGGATGACGCTCACACATTTTTACGGGAAATGAGACATGACATGGAAATTGAGGACAGGGACGGATTTTAATTTGAAACGAATGACGCGCCGGTGGGGCGCCCTTGCCTTTGCGGCGGCGGCCTGGCTTCTTTTTTCCGGAATGGGGGACATGGGCGGCGACTCCACCGTGCTGCCGCCCGACCCGGTCGAAAATTACGACGCGAGGCTCACGGACCAGTCGGATGTGTCGGTGGAGCTGACCCGTTTTTCGTTCAACGGGGTCACGTTTATCAATGGAAAAATGGGCAGGGCCGATGTGTCCGTTGATTTTGAAAACATTCAGGAGGCGTTTTTTTTAAACGCCGGGGACGGGATCGCGGCGAAAATTCATTTAAAAAACGGCGACATGCTGGAGCTGCGCGTGAAGAGGGGCGATCAGTTCATGGGCGCGGCCTCCTTCGGGAATTTCCGGATCAGGGTCGAGGATATTCAAAGCGTATCCTTTGAAAGGCGCTGATTTGGGCGCCCGGAAATATGTGTGCGTCCACACCATCGGATGCCAGATGAATGTCTATGACTCCGGGCGCATGACGCGCATGGCCCGGTCCATGGGATATGAGCCCGTCCCGGACATGAAAAAAGCCGATCTCATCATCGTCAACACCTGCTCGGTGAGGGAAAAAGCCCATCAGAAAGCCTTAAGCTTCATGGGCCGCATGGCCCGGCTGAAACGAAAGCGTCCGGACATTCTCATCGGCGTGGCCGGATGCGTGGCCCAGCAGGAAGGGGAACGCCTCCTGGGTCGCCCGGACGGCATTGATTTTGTCGTGGGAACCGGCGCCATCGACCGCCTTCCGGAGATCATCCGGCGCGTGGAGGATGAAAAACGCGCCGTGGCCGACGTGTCCATGGACGAAAACGCCCCGTCCGTCCATTGGGACGCGGAGCCGCCCGCCGGGGACGCCTTTAAGGAAACCGGCGCGAACGCCTTTGTGACCATCATGAGAGGGTGCGACAATTTCTGCGCCTACTGCGTCGTGCCCCATGTCCGGGGAAGGGAAATCAGCCGGCCCCCGGAAGACATCCGGGCGGAAGTCCGTCGTCTGACGGACTCAGGGGTGGCCGAGATCACCCTGCTGGGCCAGAACGTGAACAGCTACGGCAAAAAAGGCGGGAGCCTGTCCTTTCCCGGGCTTCTGGCGGAAATCAACGACACGCCGGGGCTCAAGCGGCTGCGGTTCACCACCTCGCATCCCAGGGACCTGTCCGACGATCTGATCCGAAGCTTTCGGGACCTGGACCGTCTGTGCGGCCATATTCATCTCCCGGTTCAATCCGGGTCCGACGCGGTTTTAAAACGCATGAACCGTAAATACACCCGGGAGCTGTACCTGGAAAAAATCGAGAAACTCAGGGCCGCCCGGCCGGACATCGCCGTGACCACGGACATGATCGTGGGATTTCCCGGCGAGACCGGGGCGGACTTTCAAAAAACGCTCGAACTCATGGACCATGCCTTTTTCGACGGCGTGTTCGCCTTTATTTATTCCGACCGCCCGAAAACGGCGGCGTTGAAGTTCGAGGGCAAGGTGTCCGAGGGGGAAAAAAAGGCCCGGCTCAAAACCCTTCTGGACGCCCAGGAGGCATACACCCTGGAAAAGAACCGGGCGCTGGAGGGCTCGGTCAGGCAAGTTCTGGTGGAGGGGCCCAGCAAAAAGAAAACCCCCCGTCCCCAGTGGACCGGGCGGACGTCCTCCAACAAGGTCGTGAATTTCGAATGGGACGGCGAAAGGGCCGACATCCGTCCCGGGCGGATCATTCGCGTCCGGATTGAAAAGGGGCTGCCCCATTCCCTTCGGGGGACGGCCCAGGGCGCGCCTTTCGGGGAATCGCGGCCTGATCCTGATTTGGCCTGATTTAATCCGACTTAAAAACAGACGGACCGGGCAAACCGGTTGAAAGGAGAAAGAGATGCTGATCAAAGTGAATATCGCCGGACTGGTTGTGGATCCATCCACCCATTCTCCTATCGTCATCTTAAAATCCGAAGACGGGGAGCGCGCGCTTCCGGTCTGGGTGGGGCTTTTAGAAGCCTCCTCCATCGCGGCGTCTTTGCAGAGCGTGGCCTTTGACCGGCCCATGACCCACGATTTGTTTAAAAATGTCCTGACCAAACTGGACATGACCGTCACCAGCGTGGAAATCAACGATATTGTGGACAACACCTATTACGCCCGGATTCATCTCAAGACGCTGGAGCGGAATTTCAGCGTGGACGCGCGGCCCAGCGACTCCATCGCCCTGGCCCTGCGCTTCAAGGCGCCCATATACGTGGAGAAACGGGTGCTGGAGGATTTCAAGACCATTGATTTGAAGTCCGAAATGATGGACAAAAGCGATCAGGGAAAAAAATGGGCCGAGTACCTGGAAAAACTCTCCACGGATGATTTCGGAAAATACATGGTATGACCTATGATGATTGATCTTCACACCCACTCCATTTTTTCAGACGGCGTTCTGATTCCGGCCGAGCTGGCCCGCCGGGCCGAGCGAAAAGGAATCCGGGTCCTGGGCATCACCGACCACGGGGACATGTCCAACATGGATTTCATCATCCCCCGGATCGTGGAGGCGGCGGATTCCTTAAGCCGGGTCATGGACATTCACATTATCCCCGGCATCGAGATCACCCATGTTCCGCCGCCCCTGATTCCGGACCTGGCGAAAAAGGCCCGGGAACTGGGCGCCCGGCTGGTGATCGTCCACGGGGAAACCCTTGTCGAGCCTGTGGCGCCCGGAACCAACCGGGCGGCCCTGGAGTCGGACATCGACATTCTGGCCCATCCGGGCCTGATCTCCCGGGAAGAGGCGGAGCTGGCCCGGGACCGGGGCGTCTGCCTGGAAATCTCGGCCCGCAAGGGCCATTGCCTGGCCAACGGGCATGTGGCGAAAATGGCCCTTGAAACCGGCGCCCGCATGGTTCTGAACACCGACTCCCACGCGCCCGGGGACCTCATCGACATGGACCAGGCCCTTCAAACGGCCAGGGGCGCCGGGCTTTCCCGATCTGATTTTGATCAAATGATCCAAAACGCCTCGGCGTTTTTTTGATCGGTTTTTTCTTTGTCCCGAGTTCAGAAATGACAAACCCGCAAAATGAAAACACATAACGAGGAGCCAATGAACTACAAAAAAACGCTGAACCTGCCCAAAACCCCATTCCCCATGAAAGCCAACCTCGCTCAAAAAGAGCCTGAGCGGATCAAACAATGGGAAGACTCCGGCCTGTATCAGACCATCCGGGAGGTCTCGAAAAAAGAGGGCCGGACCCCGTTCATCCTCCACGACGGCCCTCCCTACGCCAACGGCCACATCCATATCGGAACGGCTTTAAACAAAGTGCTCAAGGACATGACGGCCAAGTCCAGACAGATGTCGGGATACGACGCCGTGTACGTTCCGGGCTGGGACTGCCACGGTCTTCCCATTGAGCACAATGTGGAAAAGGAGATGGGCAAAAAAAAGACCGCCGGCGCTCCGTCGGCTGAAATGACCCTTGACATCCGCCGCCGCTGCCGCCGGTACGCGGAGAAATTCATCGACATTCAGCGAAACGAATTCAAACGCCTGGGCGTTTTCGGCGACTGGGAAAACCCCTACCTGACCATGAACTACGCCTATGAGGCCGCCATCGCCCGGGAATGCTGCTCATTCGCCCTGAACGGGGATCTGGTCCGAAGCAAAAAGCCCATTTTATGGTGCTGCGACTGCAAGACCGCCCTGGCCGAGGCCGAGATTGAGTACGCGGATGAAAGCTCCCCCTCCATCTATGTGAAATTTCGCTTAAAAGACGACATCAGCGACGCCGTCCCCGGGCTTTCCGGGAAAACCGTGTCTGTGGTCATCTGGACCACCACGCCCTGGACCATTCCCGCCAACCTGGGAATCGCCATCCATCCCCGTTTCCGCTACGCCGCCGTCTCCGCCGGCGAAAACGAGGCGCTGATCATGGCCCGGGACCTGGTGGAGCCCTGCATGAACACCTTCGGTTTTTCCGATTTTTCCGTCCTGGCCGAGTTCGACGCCGATGTGTTGGAAAAAAAGGAATGCCTGCATCCCCTTTATCCCCGCTCCTCCCTGATCCTTTCCGCCGGCCACGTGACCCTGGAGGCCGGGACCGGCTGCGTTCACACGGCGCCGGGACACGGACGGGAAGACTATGAGGCCGGCCTGGAACACGGTCTGGACATCTATTCGCCGGTGGACGACCGGGGGGTTTTTGTGGATGAGCTGGATCATTTCGGCGGAAAATTCATCTTTTCGGCCAACCCGGACATCATCGCCATGCTGGATGAGAAAAAGGCGCTTCTGGCCACCGAAAAGATGAGCCACTCCTATCCCCACTGCTGGCGGTGCAAAAAACCCGTGATATTCCGCGCCACCCCCCAGTGGTTCATCCCCATGGACCAGACGGGCCTTCGGCAAAAGGCCCTGGAGGAGATCGACCGGGTGGAATGGGTCCCCCGGCGGGACCGGGAGCGGATCTACGGCATGATCGAAAACCGGCCGGACTGGTGCGTGTCCCGCCAGCGGGCGTGGGGGGTCCCCATCCCGGTGTTTTACTGCGAAAAATGCGAAAAACCCTTTTTAAACAAAGACATCGCCGACGCGGTGTATGATCTGTTCAAAAAGCGCGGCGCCGACGCCTGGTTTGAGAAAGAGGCGTCCGACATCCTGCCCGAAGACGCGGTGTGCGAAGACTGCGGCCACGGCGTCTTTTTAAAGGAAACCGACATCCTGGACGTGTGGTTCGACTCCGGGGTCAGCCACGCCGCGGTTTTAGAGGCCCGGCCCGAGCTGTCCTGGCCCGCCGATCTCTACCTGGAGGGCAGCGACCAGCACCGGGGATGGTTCCACAGCTCCCTTCTCACCGCCGTGGGAACCCGGGGAAGCGCGCCGTTTAAATCGGTCCTGACCCACGGGTTCGTGGTGGACGGAAAGGGCAAAAAGATGTCCAAATCCGTGGGCAATGTGGTGGCGCCGGAAAAGGTGATCAAGCAGCACGGAACCGAAATCCTTCGCCTCTGGGTGGCCGCCTCGGACTACAAGGACGACGTGAGAATCTCGGGCTCCATCCTGAAACAGCTCACCGACGCCTACAGGAGAATCCGGAACACGTGCCGGTTCATGCTGGGCAACCTGTCCGACTTCGACCCCGAAACCGACGCCGTCCCCTTCGCCTCCATGGCCGAAATCGACCGCTTCGCCTTGAAAAGCCTGTCCGGTCTCATTCAAAAGTCCCGGAAAGCCTACGACGCCTACGAGTTTCACACGGTCTATCATTCGCTCAACAATTACTGCGCCATCGACCTTTCGGCTTTTTACCTGGATATCTTAAAGGACCGGCTCTACACCTCGCCCCCGGCCTCTGATCAGCGAAGAAGCGCCCAGACCGCCATGGCCGCGATCCTGGACGCCGTTGTCCGGATCATGGCGCCCATCCTGTCCTTCACCGCCGAAGAGATCTGGCCCTATATGCCCGGCGCGGAAAAGAAAGAGTCCAGCGTTCACCTGGCCGCCTTTCCCGAGCCCGACCCGGCCTGGGGCGACCGGGAACTCGGGGAGACGTGGGGGCGCCTTTTGCAGGTCCGGGGGGAGGCCACCCGGGCGCTGGAGGAGGCCCGGGCCGCCAAAACCATCGGCCATTCCCTGGACGCGGCCGTGACCCTGGCCGCCGAAGACGACGACCTCATGGGCATCCTGGAAAAATACAAAGACGAGCTGCGCGCCTTTTTCATCGTCTCCAAGGCCGATGTCTCCAAAGACGGCGATTTCAACGGCGCCTACGAAAGCGACGACATCCCGGGGCTCAAAATCCGGGTGGAAAAAGCGCCCGGCGAAAAATGCGCCCGGTGCTGGGTCATCGACGCCACCGTGGGAGACGACGCGGAGCATCCGTCGGCCTGCGAACGATGCCGGGAGACTTTGGCGGTTTTGTGATGGGCTTGCGAGCGGGATATGCGTCATGTTCTTAATCATGGGTTTTGCCGATGGAAAATGAAATAAACGACGATTTGTACCGGGAAATTCCAGTCGAAGAGGAAGACATGGGGTCCTCCCTTATGGAGGACCCTTTCAATCCGGCTGAGATCGATATTGATGTCAAATCGCCCACCATTTACAACCTGATCGACCGGCTCTCCCAAACCCCCCCCGAGATTGATCTGTATGCTGATTTTCAGCGCAGCGACGACTTGTGGGAGGCGGAAAAACAAAGCCGGCTGATTGAATCCATACTGATCAAATTTCCCCTTCCGGCGTTTTATTTCGACGGCTCCGACGATGAAAAATGGTTGGTGGTGGACGGTCTTCAGCGCCTGACCTCCCTCAAAAAATTCGTCATCGACAAGGAATTGACCCTTAACGGCTTGGAATTTCTAAAAGATCTGGAAGGCAAAACATATGATGAGCTGCCCCGGACCCTGAAGCGAACCATCGACTCCACCCAGGTGACCGCCTATATCATCAAGCCCGGAACACCGGATCAAGTCAAATATAACATCTTTAAACGAATCAACACCGGCGGACTGGTCCTGACTTCCCAGGAAATTCGGCACGCTTTGAACCAGGGGATTCCGTCGGGATTGGTGGCGGATCTGGCCGGACTTGACGCTTTCAAGCTGGCCACGGGAAATAAAATTGCTTCTTCACGAATGCTGGACCGGGAATTCGTCACCCGGTTTGTCGCCTTTTACATTCATTCCCCTGAAGAGTATGTTCCCGACCTGGACTCCTTTTTGAACCGCTCCATGGCACGGATCGCGTCTCTTTCAAAACGGGAAAGGGGTCAAATCAAAGAAAATTTCATAAAATCCATGGAGACTGCGCATGGGATATTCAATGACTGGGCCTTCCGGAACGCGGACTTGTATCCCCTCAGAAGAAAGCCCATTAACAAGGCCCTTTTTGAGGTCTGGTCCGTGGCCCTGGCGAAACTGCCTCGCAAAGATTGCCTCTCTCTCATCACAGAAAAGGAAAGGGTCCTTGAAAATTTTGCCGAACTTTGCAAAGACGACTCTTCTTTTCGAGGGGCCATATCGTCCGGGACCGGGAAAAAAAACAAAGTCGTCACGCGGTTCCAAAAAATACAAAACCTGGTTTCGGAGGTTTTATTGGAGATTTTATTTAAATGATTAAGGGAATCGGCGTTAGAAACTTTAAATCATTAAAAGATATCCAGGTGGCCACCCGGCGGTTGAACCTGCTGGCCGGCCTGAATGGAATGGGAAAAAGCTCGTTTATTCAAACCCTTCTGCTTCTTAAACAAAGCGATGAAATCGCGTCGGGGGGGATTTTGAAACTGAACGGGCCTCTCGTGGATATCGGGAAGGGAAAAGACGCGCTGTGTCAGTTCGCCCCCGAGGACAAGATTGATTTTTCCCTGTTCCTTGACGATTCAAGCAGGCTGGAATGGTCCTTTGATTATCGCCAGGAATACGAATTCCTGGAATCCAGACAGCGATACGCGCCCGAAACCCTTTCCCGACTGTTCGCCAGCTTTCACTATCTTTCCGCTGAGCGGCTTGGCCCCATGATGATGTATGAAACCTCCCAACCGTCCGTTTCATCGGGAAAAATAGGGGAAAGGGGAGAATACGCGCCCCATTTTCTTCATGTCAACGGAAACCGTTTTAAGATTGACGAGCGCTTAAAACACGAGGGAACCCAAGAGTTGACCCTCATGAACCAGGTGAATGGGTGGCTTGGCGAAATTTCCCCCGGGATCGCATTGAATGTGGTCGAAGTGCCCGGGATCGACAAGATACTGCTGAACTACCGGTTTAATCTCGGGCTGGGGCGAACTGACTCATTCCGGCCCGGAAATGTGGGATTCGGCGTCTCCTATGTGTTATCCATCATCACATCTCTTCTGGCCGCGGGGAAAGAAAGCATATTGATCATGGAAAACCCCGAAGCCCATATTCATCCCAGGGGGCAGGTGAAACTGGGAAAGCTGATGGCCATGTCGGCCGCCGCCGGCGTCCAGCTGTTTATTGAAACCCACAGCGACCACATCATCAACGGCGTCCGGGTCGCCATCAAAGACGGTCTGATCCCTCCAAGCGATGTGGCATTTTCCTATTTCACGAAAAAAACCACGAAAAACGAGCAGCACACTGAAATCACTGAAATTGATGTGGACGAAAGAGGGGAGCTGAGCGCCTATCCCAAAGATTTTCTGGACGAATGGAACAATCAGCTTCTGAAACTGGTGTGACGTGACGGATTTAATATTCAATGAGCTTTCCGTCAAACCCCTTTGCGAGACCAAAGCGGGCGCTTTTGAGCGTGTGAAAGATTTTGTCGCCACCTTTAAAGCAGCGAACAAATTTCATTTTAACAAAATACGCTTCGAAGACGCCTTTGATGAGATTTTTTTGGCCCCCGCCTACACTTTGAACGACTTTTGCAATGATCACAGGACGATGGGGACGCTTTTGAGAGGCCTGTCGCGCTACCCGTTCATTGATGATGATTCGGTTGAGGAAAAACGCTATATTGAAAACGCTTTTTTTATTCAAATGGATGGAAAAAAATGGGAAACGTATGGTCTTGCGGCGGCGTATCTGTATTCGACCATCGGAATCGGATATCTCTCGGCTCCCCGCTGGCGAGAAATGGCCCATACACTGGAAATCCAGGGTGAAGAAAAACGCGCCGTCACCGTCTTATGCGTCGCTGAACCCGATCATTTTAAAACAGTCGCGTTCCGGGAATGGCTGGATGAAAATACGGAAATCGAATTGGTGGAATGCGATATATCGCCCGCAAACAAAAAAATAGTCCTGCGGGATGATCACGGCAAGGACACGCTTCTGAAATTCGCCCGGAAAATAGTGAAATCCCCTTATGTGATCGGTGTGATCAATTCAATCCCATTTAATCCGCATGAGAAAAAAATCATCCGCAAGCTTTCCCCCGCAGGCAATATCGAGATTGTGCTGCCCGACACCGACCAGGGCCTGGGAATGGCGCTTAAAACCACAGGAAGAAATCTCAGGGAAACAAAAGCGATTGCTGAAATCATCCGAAACAAATATGTACAGTAGGGGCGACCCTTGCGGTCGCCCTTGTTCGGTCAACCGTTCCTGTGAATATGAAAAACCGAAAAATCCCCCGCGCCCCAAACCCCGAATCCATGTCCGTATCATACCCATGGCGTTTGGTTTGACCTTAGGGGCGAAAAATTTTTCGCCCCTGCCATCGAATCCACCTCCATATTGGCGCGAAACGGATTTTTTGTTTTCAACGCCTGGGCACGCCCGAAAGGGCGATTCACGAATCGCCCCTACCCCAAAATCCCCGGCAAACCCTATTCCCACGCCTCATTGGATCTCACGATGCCGCAGGGGCAACGGCTGCAGGTTGGTTAAGGAACGAAACCCGACATTCCATGTGTTTGGCCATGAAACGATATAGAGAAAATACCATGCGGCCGGACACTTCGTCCAACAGGGTCCTTTCCCATAATACTTGTTTTTATTCGTTATATAATTGCAGGGCAATGATCAGGGCCCTATCCAGAAGGCGTGACTTTTCGGAGGGGAGTTTGCCGACATAATGTGTCAACATGGATTTTGGCAGACTCATGAGTTCATCGCAGTGAATGCTGCTGTCATGTTTGAGTCCCTCGTTGATTCCAATGGGGACTTGGGTGGAGAGGTTGTCATAAGTGGTATAGACGGGGGCGCAAATCGCTGTGGAGAAACGGGAATCAATGAGAATTTGGCGACTGACAATGACGAATACCCGGAATTTCTTCGGATCATTAGAGGATGGCCGTCGCACACGATACAGCTCGCCCCGTTTCACAGCGGAACCTGATAAGCCAGGGCGTCTTCGGCCTCAATATTGAACGCGTCCGCATGTTGATTAATGATCTCAAGATCGCGTTGCTCAGCTTGTTTCCGGGCCAACTGGGCAATTAATTTGACAACCGCCGTCTCGATGAACTCCGATCGACTTTTGTATTCCCCGATGTGAGGATCAATGGCCCTGAGGACTTCTTCTGTCATTGTGATAGATGTTTTAATTTTCATACTGCCAAAATACTACTTTTCCTGAGTGGTGTCAATTTTTTTTCTCCGACGTTCCGGGGGCAGGGGAGGTTCGTGAACCGCCCCTCGTCGGCCGACCCTCGCCATGCAAATGGTTTCCCCGTCGGCGAACCGCAGGGGCGAAAAATTTTTCGCCCCTGCCATCCAATCCACATCCAGATTGACGCGGAACGGCGTTTGTTTTCAATACCGGGGGGCGCCTACAAGGGCGATTCGCGAATCGCCCCTACCCCAGAAACCTGGCAGGGGCAGATTGGACGACGCGACATCGCCGTAGGGGCAGGCCCCCGTGCCTGCCCTCAAACAGACCAACCCTTCCCGCCCCATACAAAATTTCATCCGTATTTTTATATTGCGCCGCCAGGCATAAGGCGCCATTATTGACATTGGCGCCTTCATTGTGGTTAAAAAATAAGGCCATCCCAAAACGCCATAGCCGAGGGAATTGAAAACGATATGCCTGAGCCATCGAATGACGGTTTGCCCCCTGATTCTCCCGACAGGATCCATCAAGAGGAAAAAAAGACCACTAAACTTGAAAATTTGATTTCAAGACCCCATGTCATCAAAGGGAATCCGGACGACATTGTGGATATTCACTGGGGGTTTGACCATTCGTTACCACGCACGGAAAAAATCTATGACTGAAGAAAAATTTGATGTTTTTATCAGCTACAATTCTAAAGAACGGGATTTTGTTGAAACAATCGCTTCCTATCTGATCAAGGAATTGAAGTTGCGGGTTTGGTTTGATGATTGGGATTTGATCCCCGGTGGGAAAACTATTCCAAACCTTGAAAATGGCATGAAACTTTCAAATTCATGCGCCGTTTTTTTGGGGAAAAGCGGAATAGGGGACTGGCAGCAAGAAGAAATAGATGTCGTGTTGGGTCTTCAAATTAAAAATAAAGAATTTCGAGTCATTCCCGTTTTAATTCCAGGAGGAAAAAAGCCGGAGGATGGCACAATCCTCGGAAACAGAAAATGGATAAAGTTCAAAGGTATCAATGACCAGAAAGGTCTCAAAAAATTGATTTGGGGAATCACCGGGAAGAAAGTCGAAGAAAGGGAGGGAAACGTTGACCTGCCAGAACCGACAAAAAACGACGTTTCCCGCCCACCGGATGAAACCCTGAATCATATCAAAAAGAAAATCCGCCGAATCCTTTCCCAGGATAAGATGAAACCGTTTCGCGAAGCTCTCATAAACGTCATTTATGAACAAGACAAACCCCCTGAAATTAAGGTCATGATGAAGGGCATGATGAACGATGAAAAGAAGGGGGGCGACACAAGCGAAAAAATTTCCGATATGTTGATAAGTGAGGATATCGTTGACGCCATATGCCCCATCATGGATTTGGCGTTTCAAGACTGTTCCAACTCCATAAAAGATGAGGGCGGAGATTTCGATCTTGTCAAATATTTGTGGAAAAATTCCCTTTCTATCATTGGCCGGCTGGTCATGCTTTCTGTGGATTACGAATGGGTCCATGAAAACAGAGATGATTTTGAAATAGAAAGCATAAAATTTCCTGTGGAAACGGAGGCCGGGGTGGAAATTGTTTTTACCGCTTTAAAAGATTCTTTTGCACGGTTTGGTTGTGATCAGGATGGGACCAATGTTTATGGGAAAGGATGGATGAATTCTTGCGGGCCAGATGACGGGTGGGAAACAGATGGCAGACTTTTATCTCTTGAACGCCAAATATACCGGGCCGTTTACAAAACAGACCCTCCGGCAGAGTTGTCTGAACTGGAGATTAAAAAGTTGAACGCGAGAATTGGAAGACTCAACAAGAAACAAGAGTATCACTATATATGCATCAGAACGAATCCCGACGAAAACGCTTTTAACGATATAGATGTTTATCACAAGCTGTGTAGCGAATCCCATTTGCCCGCATTGAAGTTTGTGCAGATGTCAATTGAAAAAGGAGACGACGTCTTTATTGTGTCTGAAATAGACTTAAATGGCGCTTTGCTGGAATTTTTCGAAAACAGACCGGAGTAAAAAAACATGACTGACATAAAACCCAACGAAAAAATCAATCTTCCGCCCGTGGGCTCATGGCCCCAGACAGTTCATGTGTTTGATGAAAAAAGCGCGTGGGCCATCCGGGCCGCGCTGGCCGCCCAAAGGCCGCTTCTGGTTCGGGGAGAGCCGGGAACCGGGAAAAGCCAATTGGCCCGGGCCGCCGCCCATGTCCTGGGGCGGGCGTTTGTGTGTGAGGTGGTCCACGCGGGGAGCGAATGCCGGGAACTCCAGTGGCATTTCGACGCTGTGGGGCGCCTGGGCGAGGCCCAGGCCATCGGCGTGTCGGGCAAGGCGGAATACAAAGAAAAAATGCTGGACCCCTTAAGATTTTTGAGCCCCGGGGCTTTGTGGTGGGCCTTTGACTGGGAGTCGGCGGAAGAACAGTTTGAAAAAAGCTCGGGCGGATTCCGAAAACCGGAAAAACCCCGGGGCTGGAAACCGCAGGATGGATGCGCGCTTTTGATCGACGAAATAGACAAAGCCGACGCCGACCTTCCCAACGGCCTTTTGGAGACCCTGGGAAACGGCGCCTTTGCCGTTCCGTATATGGATGAGTCCGTGGGCCTTGCCGAAAACGCGCCGCCTCCCCTGGTGGTCATCACCACAAACGAGGAGCGGGAGCTTCCCTCCGCCTTTCTCAGGCGCTGCATGGTCCTGCGTCTCAAGCTTCCGGAAAAAAAAGACGAGCTGATCCCGTGGCTCATGGAAAAGGGAAAGCTTCATTTTCCCGACTGCCCGGAAAAAATCCTTAAAGAAGCCGCGAGCCAATTGTGGAACGACCGAAAAGAGGCCCTGGATCAGGCCCTGCCCGCGCCGGGCCAGGCCGAATATCTTGATATCTTACGGGCGCTGGACGAAATAGGGGGCGATGAAAAAGAGCAGCTTAAAGTTCTTAATGAAATAAGCGAGTTCGCCCTTCAAAAATACCCCGAAGAGAGCCGTCCATGAGTCCGGACCCTGCCCCATTAAAATCCCTTTCCCAAAGGGGAAACGCCCCTGCGGGAAGAGGGGACCTGGTTCGCCTGATGACCCGTTTCGGCGAAGAGGGCCTGGATATGGCCGCCGATCTGGTGGGGTATGCCCGGATTGAAAAAAAAGAAGACCTTCCTTTAAAAAGAAAACCCCCTTCCCGGGAAGGAATCAAACCCTCTGAAACAGACGCCCAGGATGTGACGCATTATTTCGAGCCGGAAGAAAAAGCCCGGTTCTGGCGGGTGTCCGGTCATAAGACGAAAGAAAAAGAGAAAAAAGAAAGACCTGCATGGATCGATGACACAATCGCTTTTGCGCCCGGAGAGGTCCGCCGGAACCTCGACATCGCCCCCCCCAAGCAGCCCCCCCTGGTTCCCTGGTTTCAGATGTGGCCGTTTCTCAAAAGCGCCCTGGGAATGACCCATGAGACCCGTCAAATCGATATGGCCAAAGCCCCGGAGGAGGCGGCCCGGCTGGCGCCTGTGGACGCGTTTCCCCGGGAACAAAAAAAGGCATGGGCGCCTGTCTGCCGTCTGCTGCTTGATTTCGACACACGCCTGACCCCGTTCTGGTCGGATATGTCCGGGCTTCAAAAGGGGATTGAGAAACTTCGCGGGCGGCTGGGTCTGGAAACCTATATACTGGAAAACGGCCCGGAAGAGTCCTGGAGAAAATGGGGGGATGACCGGCGAAAAACGCGCCCCGGGGCGCCGGAGCCGGGAAGCCCTGTGCTCATCGCAAGCGATCTCGGCGCCTTTGATTCCACCGGAAGGTTTTTAAAATCATGGCTCCGGTTCGGAAAACGGCTCAGACGGGCCGGTTTTGTCCCGGTGGTTTTAAATCCCTGCCCGCCTGGGCGGTGGGAAAAGGAATGGACCGGCGTTTTCCAGGTGGTCCGCTGGGACCGGGGACGCCGCCTTCCCAGAATGGACGCGTCCCGCCGAATCAAAACGCCCCTTTCCCTTGAAAAACCGCCGGATGAAAAGGCCGAAAAGGCCCGGGCCAAACGGCTCTTGGGGCTTTTATCCCCGGCTGTGTGGGTGGAAAACGCCCTGCTTCGGGCCATCAGGCTGCTTCTTCCGCGCAAAAGCGTGGACGCCGGAACAGAGGCCGCCGTCTGGAATCATGAGGACACACACGCCTGCTCCCTGGGTTTCGCGTTAAAAAACGAGGTCATTGACGATTATTTTGAACGGTTTTTAGAAAAAAAACCCGAAAAATTCCGCGACAAGGTTCTGGATGTGATTCAAAATCGCCATTCTTATTTTTCGGACGCGTTGAAGGGGGAGGAAGCCTTCATCGCCGGGGCGCTGGCGGGGAGAGACACGGGCAGGGCGGAAATGTTCATGCGCCGGTTTGTGGCCACCATTTTGCAGGGCGCCCTTTCGGAGCATGGTGGTGAAACCGCGTGGTTTGACAGACTCACCGCCCGAAGATTCGACCACCCGAACATGTGGGAAAAGAGCGAGGCCCTCGCGGCGGCGTGGGGAATCATCAACCGGGAAAGATGTCTGAAAGGGTCCTGCAAACTGCCCCGGCAAATGGATGCGTCCAGGATCGCATGGGTGTTTGAGGATTCCGGCCCCCCGCTTCACCTGAAGGTCTCTCAAAGGGGCGAACAGTTTGTGGTTTGCGACAAGAGCGCCGCACTCGAAGTCGGCCCGGAGGGGTGGAGCGCGGTGGGCAGTCCGGTGGCGGAATTGACTTCCGGGGATTTTACGCTCCAGGCGGAATGGATGGATGAAGATGGCGGAGAATCCGATCTCTTTTATCTTTCCCCCGGGAAACCGCTCCAAATTCCCATTTCGGATTCCAACCGTCTGGTTTTGCATACCGATCATGACGATCTGACGGTCACATCCCTGGAAAGACCGTCCTGGGCCGAGGCCGTGGGACGGGATAAAAATGGATTGTTTCTCATTCCGCAGGGCGAAGAGCTGGATCAGCGATTCTATTGGCCCCGATGGAGCGACCGACTCGGAAATGATGATTACGGCATGTATGCCGATTTCGTTATAGCAGGGGTTCAACAGCGTTTCCGCTGGATCAAACCCGGCCGGTTTATGATGGGTTCTCCAGAGGACGAGCCGGGGCGTTTTGATGACGAGCTTTTGCATGAAGTGGTTATCACAGAAGGGTTCTGGCTGGCGGACACGGCCTGCTCTCAGAAACTGTGGGAAGCGGTGATGGGAAATAATCCAAGCGAATTCAAAGGAGAAAAACGCCCGGTGGACAGCGTGAGCTGGTATGACTGTATGGAATTTATCCAAAAGATCAATTCCAAAATTCCGTGTCTGAATCTTCGTCTGCCCACCGAGACGGAATGGGAGTATGCCTGCCGGGCCGGGACCCAAACCCCCTTTAGTTTTGGGGACACCATCACAACCTATCAGGCCCATTATGATGAAAATTATCCTTACACCTGGAGAAAAAAGTGGAAATCTCAGAAAAAGACAATGAATGTGAAGTCTTTTCCCAGTACGGTGAATCTGAAGTCTTTTCACTGTAATGCATGGGGCCTTTATGAAATGCACGGCAATGTGTGGGAGTGGTGCTTCGACGGCAAGAGAAAATATGAGCCCGGTGTGGCGCTGAGTCCCACCGGCCAGGTTGGCGGGAAGGACCGCGTGCTACGCGGCGGTGGCTGGATCAACGAAAGCAGGTACCTCCGCTCCGCGAGCCGCGGCGTGAACGAGCCCGACGTCCACTGGGATAACCAGGGCTTTCGCCTTGCCCAAGGTCATCCGGCATAGAAAGAGCGGGCAGGGGTCGCCATGCCGGCCCACCGAAACGCCGGATGCTGATGTCGGTTTTCCATCGGCGTGCCATCGACATTCATTTCGGGGGTAGGGGCGGTTCGCGAACCGCCCCTCGTTTAAAAAACCCGTCTCCGGAAATATTTAAAAATAAATGGAAATTGAACCATCAAAAATTTCATGCAATCAAAACAACAGGTCGAAATGAAATCCACACAGGAAAAACCCATCCTCACACACCCGGCCATGCCGGAAACGTTCCCCCCGGAATTTGCAAGCGAATGGGGGGAGGACCGAAAATATGGATTGTGGATGTCGTTTGAATACAAAGGGGTTCGGCAGTGTTTTTGCTGGATTAAACCCGGCCAGTTCATGATGGGGTCGCCGGAGGACGAGCCGGAGCGTTTCGATGACGAGCTTTTGCATGAAGTGGTTCTTACAAAAGGGTTTTGGCTTGGGGAGACGGTCTGTACTCAGGAACTGTGGGAGGCGGTGATGGGAGACAATCCCAGCCGTTTTAAAGGAAAAAGACGTCCGGTAGACAGCGTGAGCTGGAATGACTGCATGAAGTTTATTCAAAAGATCAATTCCAGAATACCGGGACTCCATCTTCGCCTTCCCACCGAGGCGGAATGGGAGTATGCCTGCCGTGCCGGAACCCAAACTCCTTTCAGTTTTGGAGATATCCTCATAACTGATCAGAGCAATTATGATGGCAAGCTTGGGAAGACGGTGGATGTGAAAACTTTTCCCTGCAACGCATGGGGACTTTATGAAATGCATGGCAATGTGCGAGAATGGTGTTTCGACGGCAAGAGAGAATATAAGCCCGGCGTGGCTGTGGATCCCGCTGGTTCTGACAGCGGGGCGTTCCGCGCGCTACGCGGCGGGGGCTGGTTCCTCAGCGGCTGGAACCTCCGCTCCGCGCTCCGCGGCTCGGTCGAGCCTGACTTTCGCTGGGTCAACTTCGGCTTTCGTCTTGCCCAAGGTCATCCAGCATAGAAACAGCCGGCAAGTCGCGCCATGCCGGCCCGGCCTTGCGGAGCAGGTCGGGCGGCTATGGCGCGATCCGCATGAATGATCCCTGACAAAACGCCCGGATGTTGTGGATGATTTCAAATTCTGCGGGCCGCCAGCATTCGTTCCGGGGGTAGGGGCGGTTCGCGAACCGCCCCTCGTCGGCCGACCCTCGCCATACAAATGGTTTCCCCGTCGGCGAACCGTAGGGGCGAAAAATTTTTCGCCCCTGCCACCGAATCCACATCCACGTTGACGCGGAACGGTGTTTGTTTTCAATACCGGGGCGCGCCCAAAAGGGCGATTCGCGAATCGCCCCTACGCCAAAAACCCGGCAGGGGCAGATTGGACGACGCGACATCGCGTAGGGGCAGGCCCCTGTGCCTGCCCTTAATCGGCGCGCCGTTGACATTGGTTTCGGGTGTAGGGGCGACCCTTGCGGTCGCCCTTGTTCGGTCAACCGTTCCTGTGAATATGAAAAACCGAAAAATCCCCCGCGCGCCCCAAACCCCGAATCCATGTCCGTATCATATCCATGTCGTTTGGTTTGATCAGGGCGAAAAATTTTTCGCCCCTGCCATCGAATCCACATCCGAATTGACGCGGAACGGCGTTTGTTTTCAATACCGGGGCACGCCCAAAAGGGCGATTCGCGAATCGCCCCTACGCCAAAAACCCGGCAGGGGCAGATTGGACGACGCGACATCGCGTAGGGGCAGGCCCCTGTGCCTGCCCTCAAAAGGCGCGCCATCGACATTCGTTCCGGGGGTAGGGGCGACCCGCGGTCGCCCTTGTCCGGTCAACCGCCCCCGTGAATATCGAAAACGAAAAAAATTCCGCCGCAAAAACCCCCATCAACGCCCGTTTTGTTGACGCGAAACGGGTTTTTTGTTTTGAACGCCGGGGCGCGCCCGAAAGGACGACCGCAAGGGTCGCCCCTACCCCAAAATCCCGGGCGTTCCGTTGTCCTTCCAGGCCCGTGATTTTTGATTTTATTCTTGACAATAAAAGCTTTCTCGTATAGGTAAATAAAAATTCTTAAACAGGCCGCAGACAAGGCTTTTGAGCATATTCACGGATATTCAACCTCTCTTTTTTTTTTTGTCATTTTTTTGACAATTGTCCTTCAAAATCTTTAAGAAAAAATAAATTTTGCGCCATTCCACACAGTCGGTCATTATTATATATGCCCGGCTGAACGGAGTCCGACAAAGCGGATTTGGGGTTTTTTCTCAAATTCTTTGGCGTTTTTTTATTTCAACGACGCCGGCAAACGCCGCGTTTTAAATTGATAACCCCACACAAAGGAGCTTTCAGCGAAATGGAAGAGACAAGTTTTTTAGGTTTTGCGAAGGAAGACATCAAAAGGCTCTACTCCCATGTCTTTGAAAACAACTGGCCCTTCTGGCTGGGCGGAATATTCATGGCCATCCTGGTTCTGATGATCTTTTTGTGGAATTTTCCATGGGGAGTCACCGGCGGCTACCGAAACTGGATCGAATGGATCGGATACGGGGTGAAAATCAAGCAGGATGTTCCGGACCTGTCGCCGCTGCTCCATCCGGTTTCGGCCTCCAACGGCGGGATCATTCTCGGGGCCATTGTCTCCGCGCTTTTGAGCCGGCAGTTTAAATGGCAGATCGCCTCGGGCCGGGAATACTTAAAAGGCATCATCGGCGGCTCCCTTATGGGCGTGGGCGTGTCCATGACCGGCGGCTGCCTGGGCGGGGCCTTTTACTCCGGAATCGGCGTCCTTTCCCTGGGCGGGTTCACCATGATCATCGGCGTCATGATCGGCGCTTTTTTCGGACTGAAGCTGGTCCTGTGGGAGGTGGAATCGCTTCCGGCCCCGAAACAGCGTCCCCAGCCTGAAAAATCCGAGGGGTTTGACTGGAAAAAAGTCCACCCGGGAATGGGAATCGCGCTTTTTTTCATCATGATCGGGGTGATCTATGTGTACTCTTATTTTGACCAGGCCAAGATCGGGGGACTGCTCCTCCTGGGGCTTCTCATCGGCATTGTGATGCACCGGACGAGATTCTGCTTTGTGCGGGTGTTCAGATGCCCCCTGATGACCGGCGACGGCGAGATGGTGAAAACGGCGTGTTTGAGCCTGGCCATTTACGCGCTGGGGTCCTCGGTTATTAAATGGGCCTACATGCAGCCGGACACCATGGGCGTGTATCAGCCCGTGGGCCTGGGCACCATCGGAGGGGGAATCCTCTTCGGGACCGGGATGATCCTCCTGGGAAGCTGCGCCAGCTCGGCTTTGTGGCGCATGGGAGAGGGAAACACCAAGATCATCGTGGGCCTGTTCTGTTTTTCCATCGCCAACGCGGTATCCAGGAGCCTGTTTATGAAATGGGACATTTATTCATATTTCGGACCCAATATTTTTATCCCCGAACTCATTTCCTGGCACGTGACCCTGCCGTTATACGCGTTGTTTTTCATAGGATGGGCTTTGCTGGCAAATTGGAATGAAGAAACGGAAAAATTTGTCATTTTTTGACGACATCGTAAAAAACATGCGTCGCAGCGGTTATTTTTAATCGAGGCATACTACATGTATTGCCTCAATTAAAAATAACCGCCACGCCTTGTATATCGAATTTTTACGATGCCGTCTGATCCATTTTTTATGTGTTTATCACTTTTAAACAGGAGGAGATTATGTCTGACGTCAAGGTGGATAAAGTTTTGGATTTAAGAGGGCTCACATGCCCCATGCCCCTTTTGAAAACAAAAAAAGAGCTTAAGGGAATGAAGGCCGGCGAAGTTCTGGAGGTTTGGGGAACCGACGAGGGGTCCAAAAAGGACATTCCTGATTTCGTCAACAAGAAGCATGAGTTCCTGAGCCTTGCGGACATGGATGAGGGCTATACCAAGTACCTGATAAAAGCATAAAAAAAGAGGGCGTGGGAAATGAAAAAAGTCGTGGTTTTGATTAAAGAGCCCGGTCAGCAGTACGAGGGATTGCGGACCAGTCTGGGAGCGCTTCTGGAGGACGCGGAGGTAAAGATGGTGGTTTTGGATCATGAAATCGCCGATATGAACGAAGCGTACTCGGACAATATGGAGTTCATAGATGAAATGGAGGGCGAGCGTTTTTCAAACAATGCCGCCAATGTTGAAAAATACGATTTTAAAAAAGTCGGCGTTGAGGACATCGGCGCTTTTGTGAAAGAAGCCGATGTCGTCATTCCCTTTTAAAGGAGGCGGGCAAACATGAAAACACTGTATATCTGCAAAAGCGACCCCGATGAAATGACCAGTCAGCTCATCAATATCGTCACGCCGGACTCAAGCGGCGCCAAAACCGTTCTGCTTTCCGATGACACGGACTGGGCCGGTGTGGTGGACGATATTTTCGCGTTTGACCGGGTCATCTGCTGGTGGTAAACCCCATAACCTACAACGATAAGGAATGATATTATGGCTGATCTGGGCATACTTGTAAATTCCAATAAAAATTTGGGCCATGTCGTCAATCTTGCCAAAGCGGCCGCCGCCAAAGGCAAAGACATGAGAATTTTTTTTACGGGCCAGGGCGTTTTATGCACCCAGGAACCCGAATTTGAAGAGCTGGTGGGCAAAGCCAAGCTGTTTGTGTGCGATGTGAGCTTCAGAAGCTGGGGGATGTCCGGCGATGTGCCCGGCGTGGGTTTTAAAGAATTTGTCACACAGGCCAAAAACGCCGAGATGATTGAGGAGTGCGAGAAGTACGTCGTCTTTTAAACCGGTTTTTTTTAAAGACATTTTTCAGAATCCAGGCGCATGGGGGACGCCCTGTCTCCCCATGCGCTTGTTTTATTTTTCACGTCAAATTCCATTTTAAATGTTGTTTTTTTTTAAAATGTCCTTATTTTATCCCATCGACCGGCGCTATTCCCGTTTTTTCGATTTTAAAAAAAAGTTTGACTTAAAAAGTAAAATTGTATAACGTTAGCAATTGGGGCTTTTTTTAAGAGAGTTCAAAGGACCTGGCCATTGATCCGACCGCTGGGTATTTTAAAAGTCCCGGGTCTTGATCAGAACAACACGAGGAGGTCGCATGCCCGATTTTTCCCTGTGGGACTGGGAAACAGGCGAGAAACAGATTCCGTTTGAAGACTGGAAAGACGATTTTGAATGGGTGGAGGAGCCCTGCGTCAGCCCGGACGGAGAAAAAATCGCCGCTGTGGTCAAAGTCGGCGAAGAGGCGTTCACCATGGCCGTCAACGGAAGGCGATGGGAGTCGGAATTTGAAAAAATATGGCTCCCCCGTTTTTCCCCGGACGGACGTCTGACCTGCCTGGCGGCGGACATGGGGGAATGGACCATGGCGGTGGACGGCGCGGCCTGGGACCGGGCCTTCGGCTATGTGTGGAGCCCCCTGTTCAGCCGGGACGGGTCGAAGATCGCCGTCGCGGCCCAGGACGAGATGAAATACGGCATGGCGGTGGACGGCGTTTTGTGGGAGACCGTCTTTCCCTACATGACCCGGATGACCGTCAGCCCGGACGGCGGGAAAACCGCGGCGTCGGTTCAGGTTGAAAGCCCGGGGGAAGGGGAGATATTCAAATTCCAGGAGGGAACCTTCACCGCCGCCGTCAACGGGAAGGCATGGGACAGCCGCTTCCTCAATATCTGGGACTTAAGCTTCAGCCCGGACGGAAAGAGCCTGGCGGCCGAGGCCCGTTTGACTTTGTATGACTACACCATCGTGGTGGACGGGGCGCCCTGGAAAAAAAGATACGACTGCGTGTGGCGGCCGGTTTTCCACACCGGGAACGGCTCGGTGCTGGCGCCGGTGAAATCGGAAGGCAAATGGGGGCTGGCCGCGGACGATGAGATGATATGGAAAAACCGCTACATTCAGCTCTGGTCCCAGTCCGCCTGCCCGAACGGGGAAAAAGTGGCGGCCGCGGTTTGCCCCAAATTCGGAAAATGGACCATCGCGGTGGATGACGCGCCATGGAAATGTCTCGTGGACGAATATGTGGACGCGCCGGTTTTCAGCCCGGACGGCCGTCATATCGCGGCGCGCGGAAAACACAAGGGGAAATGGACCATCATCAAAGACGGGGTTTTGTGGAAAAACGCCTTTGACATGATCTGGGACCCGGTTTTTTCCCCGGATGGACAACATGTGGCCGCAAAAGCGGAGATAAACGGGAAATGGGCGTTTGCGATCAATGGCGCGCTGTGGGAAAGGCGGTGCGACGCGGCCTGGGACCCGGTTTTTTCCCCGGACGGGAAAAAAATCCTTTTGAGGCGCGTTGAAGACGGAATTTACAAAAGAACGGTTCTGGGCCTGGACGGGATGGCCCGGGTTTTGAAATAAAACACATCAATCGGAGCGCGCGATGCTGAGTCTTTATGATTTTCTGACCGGCCCCATGCTGTGGATCTCATTCATCATTTTGATCGGGGGTCTGCTGTTCAATCTGGTCGGCATGTTTGTTTCGATCCATAAAAAAGAGAGACACATCTATTCGTATATGAGTCTCAAATACAGTCTGCGCTCCATTTTCATGTGGAGCGTTCCATTCGCCACGACCAATATGCGTCTTCGGCCCGTCATGACCGTCGTCGCCTTCGCCTTTCACATCTGCCTGATGGCGGCCCCGGCTCTTATCATTTCCCACGGGGCCCTTTGGGAAGAAAGCTGGAATCTGACATGGACCGCCGTGATAACCGAAGGCGCGGGGGATGTGATGACGCTCATCGTCATCGCCTCCTGCCTCTTTTTTCTGGGCAGACGGCTGTTTCTGCCGGAAGTCAAATTCCTGACCTCCCCTTCGGATTTTTTCATCCTGGCCATGGTGGCCGCCCCATTTGTCACCGGTTTTTTCGCCTTTCACCAGCTTGGCCCCTATCGCCTTTTCATGATCGCCCATGTTTTGTCCGGCGAAATTCTTCTCATGGCCATTCCCTTCACCCGACTGTCCCACATGATCTCCGGCCCCTTTGTCCGGGCCCACACCGGGTCGGAATTCGGAATGGTGAGAAAAGCGAGGGACTGGTGATTTTTGTTAAAAAAACGCCTTCGGCGGCGCTTCCGTCGTTGGACGCGACACACAACCCGGGAGACGTTTAATCAATATGCCCAAGGCTGAAATCAAAAATGAAACCGTCATGGACGAGGGGCTGGAAACCGCCGCCTCAAAATTGACCGAAGAAAAAATAGCCGCCGAAATCGAACATGTCATCGACAAAGAGACAGGCGCCCGGCTGTCCCATTATCTCAAAACCTGCGTTCACTGCGGGCTTTGCTCGGACGCCTGCCATTTTTATCTTTCCAATGACAAAGACCCGGCCTTTTCCCCGGCGGGCAAAGTCAAACAGACCCTTTGGGAAATGATCAAAAAAAAGGGGAGGGTGAGCCCGGAGTTCATGAAACAGGCCGCGGTCATCGCCTCGACCCAGTGCAACATATGCAAGCGATGCTCCATGTACTGTCCCTTCGGCATCGACATCGCCTACATGATTCTGGTGGTCCGGCGAATCTGCCACCGCCTGGGAATGACGCCCCTGTATATCCAGGACACGGCCCACAGTCACTCGGCCACCATGAACCAGATGTGGGTGAAAGACGATGAGTGGCCCGACACCCTCCAGTGGCAGGAGGAGGAGGCCCGGGCCGAAATGCCCGGCCTGCGAATCCCCATTGAAAAAGAGGGCGCGGACATCATGTACTCCGTCATCGGACCCGAGCCCAAATTCCAGGCCCAGCTGCTGTACCAGGCCGCCGTGATCATGAACGCGGCCGGCGCGGACTGGACCATGCCCGCCACGCCGGGATGGGACAACAGCGACATGGCCATGTACACCGGGGACAATGAAATCATGGGCCGGGTCAAACGGGAGCATTTCGAGACGGCGATCCGCCTCCGGGTGAAGAAAATCGTCATGGGCGAATGCGGCCACGCCTTCCGGTCGGTTTACGACATGGGCAACCGCTGGCTGGGATGGAAAATGCCCCCCATCCCGACCCTCCACGCCATCGAATTTTATTACGACCTGCTTAAGGAGGGCCGGATCGTCATTAAGGAAAAATTAAAAGAAACCGTGACCCTTCATGATCCGTGCAACGTTTCAAGGGGAAGAGGGCTTCATGAAAAGGCCCGGTTCGTGGTGAGAGAGTTGTGTGAAAATTTTGTGGAGATGACCCCCAACCGGGAGCACAACTACTGCTGCGCCGCCGGCGGGGGCGTGATCAACTGCGGCCCTCCCTTTAAAAAGTCCCGGGTCAAAGGCAACCGGGTCAAGGCCGACCAGCTCAAAGAAGCCGGCAAAAAGGGGGCCTCTATTCTCATCGCCCCCTGCCACAACTGTCACAGCGGCCTGGAAGACATCAACTCTCATTATGATGTGGGCATGGAGGTCAAATTCATCAGCGACATCATATACGAGACCATGGAAAAACCGGTCCCGGGGCCGGATCAGGCCCTTTGATTTTTTTGGGCGGCATTTCCCCAAAAGGAGACAGGATGAAAAAAAACGCTTGGTTAATATTATTTTTGGCGGCCGGAATCCTTTTTTCGTTTTTTTTCGCGCATGCCCAGGAAGACATGACCCATATAGACAACAGCGTCTTTGAAAAACCCTCGCGTCCCCCGGCGGCCTTTCCTCACGACGCCCATAACGAAGCCGCCGGAATTGAGGAATGCGGCCGGTGTCACCACGTTTACCGGGATGGGGTCAAGATGGAGGACGAGTCCTCCGAGGATCAAAGATGCGCCGAGTGTCACGATTTAAAATCCTCGGGAAACGCCCCGGCCCTTCGAAAGGCCTATCATTTGAACTGCCGGGGATGCCACAGGAAAATGAAAAAAGGCCCGGTTATGTGCGGGGAGTGCCACATTAAACGCCCCGTTCAATCCCGGCGCTAAGACATGAGGGAGGTTTGAAATGGCCAGAAAAATACTCGTCATCGACGATGACCCCATCATAGTCAAATATCTGTTGACCCTTTTTGAGGACAATGGCTATGAGACCCGCTCGGCCGGAACCGGACTGGAGGGCATGGAGATTTTAAAAAAGGAAACCCCCCATTTGATCACCCTGGATCTTCAGATGCCCGATGAATGGGGGTCGCGATTTTATCGAAAAATTCGGAAAGACCCAAAACTTAAAAACATTCCCATCATTGTGATCACCGGGCTGGACGGCCGGCACGCCGTGAAAAACGCCCGGGCCGTGATCCGAAAACCATTTGATCCCAAAGATTTGATCCGGGTGGTGACAGAGGCCATCGGCCCCGCCGCCGAATAATGATTAAACGAACATAACGGAAACCTAACAGATGACAAAGAAAAAATATTTTTTTGCCAGGGCCGCCATTCTTTTCCTGGCGGGGATTGTGATGATTTTCCCCCCGGCCATTGGCGGCGCCGAAAAGGCCCCGGTCTCTTCGGCCCCCCGGTCCGGAAACATGACCATGGACTCCATGGACGTTTTCGGTCCCCCGGAGCGCCCCCGGGTGATGTTTCCCCACGACGCCCATGTCCGGGCCCTTGAAAAAAAAGGAGGCGACTGCTCGGCCTGCCACATGTCCGAGGGTGGAAAGTTCTCCATCCATTTTAAACGAACGGCGGACCTGGACAAAAAGGCCCTGGTGGAAATCTACCACCGGGAATGCGCCCTGTGTCACAGGCAGACCGCCGTGACCAGGGAAAAAACCGGGCCCACCACATGCGGCGGATGCCATGACGCCAAAAAAACGGCGCCGTCCTTTGAAAACCCGGTTGAATTCGACAAACGCATCCATTTCCGGCACACGTCCTCCCTTGAGAAAGACTCGGACCCCACATGCGGGCGCTGCCACCACGAATACGACGAAAAGAAAAAAGCGCTTTTTTACGCCAGGGGAAAAGAGGGCTCGTGCCGCTACTGCCACAAAGAGAAGAGGGAAGACAACCGCTCCTCCATGCGGGAGGCCGCCCATGTCTCATGTGTGGGATGCCACGCTCAGACGCTTTCCCAAAAGAAAAAAACCGGCCCGGTTCTGTGCGGCCAGTGTCACAGCGCCGAATGGGCCGAACAGGTGTCCCGTCCGTCCCTTGTGACCCGGATGAAGATGAAACAGCCCGACGCCGTTTTCATTAAAAAGACCGCCGAGGGCCAAAAACTCGCCAAAACCCCCAGGATGGGCCGGGTCCCCTTTGATCATGAAAACCACGAGGCGTACAACGACACATGCCGGGTCTGCCATCACGCCTCCCTGGATTCGTGCGTCGAATGCCATTCCCTGAAGGGGTCTGAAAAGGGCAGGGGCGTGCGCCTGGAGCAGGCCATGCACCGGACCGGCGCCGCGCAAAGCTGCGTGGGATGCCATGAGGCCGTCAAGCATACGAAAGACTGCGGGGGGTGTCACTGGGAGATTCCCTCGTCGCCCCAGGAAAATCCGGATTCCTGCAAGGCGTGCCATATGGAGCCCGTCGCCGAATCCGGGGCGGGCGGGAAGGCCGGGGAGCTGAAAGGCGTCTCGGCCCGGAAGGTCCTGGACCAGGTCAAAAGGGAAGGGCATCATGAATTCAAAAAGGATGAGATCCCGGAAAAAGTCCGAATCGACAGCATGTCCGACGAGTATGAGCCGGTGGATATGCCCCACGGCAAAATTATTTTGAAGCTGTCGGAAAACATCAAAAACAACAAACTGGCCCTTTACTTTCACCGGGACAAAACCACCCTGTGCCAGGGCTGCCACCACAACAGTCCGCCTTCGCAAAAACCCCCGGGCTGCGCGGAGTGCCACGGCAAACCCTTTGATGAAAAAGACATCTCAAAACCGGGCTTAAAGGCCGCTTATCACATGCAGTGCATGGAATGTCACCGGATCATGGATATTCAAAAACCGGCCTCGACCGACTGCCTGGGATGTCATGACGAGAAAAAGTCAAAAAAGTGATTATGGTATTAAAAGAAACCTGATTGATAAAACGCCGGTCAAACCCCGTTCTGCGGTTTGACCGGCTATTTTGGAGAATTTTATGTCCGTTTCGAGGAGAAAATTTCTGGGCTGGATGGGCGCCGCGGCGGCGGGATCCGCCCTGGGAAGGTCCGCGTGGGGCGCTCCCCACACCCATTTTTCCGGACACCCCGACAGTCTGGGCGTTTTGTACGACAGCGCCTTTTGCATCGGGTGCCGAAAATGCGAGGAGGCCTGCCAAGAGGTCAACGGCCTTCCGGAGCCCCGGCGTCCCTTTTCGGACCTGGGGGTCCTTGAAAAGAAACGCCGCACAGACGCCGGCGCCTTCACCGTGGTCAACCGGTATGACGCCGGTCCCGGGAAAGGGACCCCGCGCGGCCGGACCGTTTACCGCAAAATACAGTGCAACCACTGCCTGGAGCCGGCCTGCGCCTCGGCCTGTTTTGTCAAGGCGTTTAAAAAAACCAAAAGCGGCGCCGTCACTTATGACCCGTCCGTGTGCGTGGGCTGCCGGTACTGCATGATCGCGTGTCCCTTCGGGATCCCGGCTTACGAATACGACGACGCCTTTTCCCCGGAAATCAAGAAATGTCACATGTGCCATGACCGGGTTGAAAAAGGACTGCTCCCCGGCTGCGTGGAAAAATGCCCGGCCCAGGCGCTGACATTCGGCAAACGCCGCCTGCTTCTGGAGACCGCCCGGCAAAGGATCATGAAAAAGCCCGAACGCTATGTGGATCATATCTACGGGGAGCATGAGATGGGCGGGACATCCTGGCTGTATCTGTCCGGGGTTCCCTTTTCCGAGATGGGCATGAGGGAGGATCTGGGCGTGGTCCCGGCCCCCAAGTTCACATCCGGGGCGCTGGGCGCCGTGCCCATGGTGGTGTCTTTGTGGCCGGTTCTTTTGACCGGCGTGTACGCCATGAACAAACGAAAAGAAAAAATCGCCCAAAAGGAAAAACGGGAGGCGGTTCAAACGGCCCTGGCCGAAGCCGGCGAAGAGGCGTCCCAAAAGCTTTCGGCGGCCATTAAAAAGGCCGAGAAGGACAAAAAGGCCGCCATTGAAAGGGAAGTGAAAAAGGCGCTGGAAGAAGCCTCTAAAGAGGATGAGGCGCCTGAGACAAAAGAAGAAGCATCATAAAAAGTTTAAAAAAACAATAAAGGAGGCGCGAAGGATGTCCGAAAAAGGCGTCTTAAAAGAAAAGAAAAATCTCTCGGCGTTTCATATCATCGCCGGTTTGATTGTGATCGCGGGGCTGGGAATCACCTTTCTGCGTTTCTCAAAGGGTCTCGGCGCCGTGACGAATCTTTCCAATGACTATCCCTGGGGAATATGGATCGGGTTTGATCTTTTATGCGGCGTGGCCCTGGCCGCCGGAGGCTATGTGACCTCCGCCGCGGTTTATATTTTCGGGATGAAAAAATACCATTCCGCCGTCAGGCCCGCCATTCTCACGGGTTTTCTGGGCTACTCCCTGGTGCTGCTGGCCCTGCTTTACGATGTGGGAAGACCCGTTCGCCTGGCTTTGGGGTACCCCTTTGTGGTGAGCCAGGGAACTTCTTCCCTGCTCTTTGAGGTGGGCCTTTGCGTGGCGCTGTATCTGACGGTCCTTTTTATCGAATTTTCCCCGGCGGCTCTGGAATGGCTCGGGCTTAAAAGGCTCAGGAACATCGCGGCCCGGCTCACCATCGCGCTGACCATCTTCGGGGTGGTTCTGTCCACGCTGCACCAGTCGTCCCTGGGCGCGCTTTTTCTCATCGCCCCGTCCAAGCTCCACCCGCTGTGGCATTCCTCCTATCTGCCCATTTTCTTCTTTGTCTCAAGCATTATCGCGGGCCTTTCCATGGTGATACTGGAAAGCTCCCTGGCCCATCGATTTTTCAGCCATAAAATGGACGACGTCCACCACAAAGAGGCCGACGGCGTGGTCCTGGGATTCGGAAAGGCCGCCGCCTTTGTCATGGCGGGCTACCTGGCCATCAAAATCGTGGGAATCGCCGCCGACCACAACTGGCATTACCTTTTCACCCCCTACGGCGGCTGGTTCCTGCTGGAGTTGCTCGGTTTTGTGGCCGCGCCCTGTTTTGTTTACGCTGTGGGGACCCGGGAGAGAAACGTCGGGATCATCAAAATCGCCTCGGTCTGGAGCGTTCTGGGCATTGTGCTCAACCGGCTCAACGTATCGGTCATCGCCTTTAACTGGAGCCTGCCCCCGGACGAGAAATACGCGCCCCACTGGATGGAAATCGGCGTTTCGGTTTTTATCGTGACCCTCGGGGTTCTGGCCTACCGGTTTATTGTGACCCGGATGCCGGTTTTGTATGAGCATCCCGATTATATTCACACGCACACATCCAAATAAAAGAAGGAAATCAAAGGATGGACGTTTTTTACACACTTCACGACTTCATGGTGGCCACCAAGGCCTCCATATACGCCCTGATGGCGCTGATACTGGCCGGCGTCGGGGGATTCTGGTTTTTTCTGACCGGAAGAGACCCCCGGGAGGAAGGAGACGATTAATGATTTATGAAATTTTGTCGGGCCCCTTCGCCCTGGGCTCGTTTCTGATATTTTTTGTGGGAATTCTGGCCCGGGGAATCCTTTATTTGAGGGGGCTGGACTGGCAGCTGGACCGGGTGACGTATTCGGTCAACCGCTATCACGGCATGAAAGGCGCCGCGAAATCCATTTTATACTGGCTTTTGCCCTTAGGGACCCGGGGATGGCGGAACAAATTCGGCTTTATGTTTGTGGCTTTTGTGTTCCACATCTCGATTTTGACCACCCCTCTTTTCATCAAAGGCCACAACTACCTGCTCATGGAGAGGTGGGGATTCAGCTTCTGGAGCATGCCGGATTTCATGGCGGATTTTCTCACACTGGCGGCCATTGTGGCGGCCCTTATTATTCTTTTAAGGAGACTCAGCTTCCCGGAGGTGAGGATCATCACCACCCCGCGCAACATTGTGCTTCTGATCATCGCCGCCGCGCCGTTTGTCACCGGCTTTATCGCCCACAAACAGCTGGGAAATTATGATTTCTGGCTGGCGGCCCATATTCTGTCCGGGGAGATCATGCTCATTTCCATTCCGTTCACCAAGCTGTCCCATTTTATTCTGTTCTTTTTCTCAAGGGCCCAGATCGGGATGGATTTCGGAATCAAGCGGGGAGGCATGAAAAAAAGCAAGGGAATGGCCTGGTAACGCCGGGCTTCGGCGCCACACCGTTCCGCGCTCAAAAATAAAACAACAGGGAGACGTGAAAATGTCTGAGGGAATACTGTGCAACAGAAAGCCTGTGGACACCAAGGAACAGCTCCACGCGCTTCTGGCGGATAAAAGCGGAAAACAATATTACGAGGAAATGGCCCGAATGGAAGTGGACACCCGGGCCCTTTGGAACACGATTCAAAAAACATGCAAATCCAGGATCCGGACATGGCTGGAGATATGCGCCCACTGCGGCATGTGCGCCGACAGCTGCTTTTTTTACCTGGCCAACGACAAGGACCCCAAACAGGTCCCGTCCTATAAGATTCAATCCACTTTGGGCAAACTGATCAAGAAACGGGGCAGGGTCTCCACCTCCTTTATGATGCGGATGATGGACACGGCCTACTCCAAATGCACCTGCTGCAACCGGTGCGGCCTGTACTGCCCCTTTGGAATCGACGTGGGGGTCATGTTCGGGTATGTCCGGGGGCTTTTGTTCTCCCAGGGGTTTATCCCGTGGGAGATGAAAATCGGCTCCGGAATGCACCGGATTTACCAGGCCCAGATGGATGTGACCACCGAGGACTGGGTGGACACCTGCGAATGGATGGAGGAGGAGTACGGGGAGGAATGGCCGGGTCTTAAAATCCCCATCGACAAGGAAAACGCGGATATTCTGTACACCGTCAACGCCCGGGAGCCCAAAATCTATCCCGAGGACCTGGGAGAGGCGGCGATTTTGTTTCATATGGCCGGCGAAAACTGGACCGTCCCCAGCGTGGGATGGGAGGAGACCAGCCTGGCCATGTTCGCCGGGGACTGGGAGGGATGCAAAAAACAGGTTCGCTCGGTCTATTCGGCCATGGACCGCTTAAACGCCAAACGGATGGTGGTGACCGAGTGCGGACACGCCTACCGGGCCACGGTCATCGAAGGCCCCTACTGGGCCGGGATCAGCACCGGGAAAACGCCCATTGAAAGTTTTCATTATGTGGAATGGGCGGCCGAGGCGCTGAGAACGGGAAAACTGAAAATCGACCCTTCCAAAAAAATCAAGACCCCCGTGACCTACCAGGACTCCTGCAATTATGTCCGGAACGCGGGCCTGGCCGAATGCGGGCGGGAGATTTTGAGCTATATCGCCGAGGATTTCCGGGAAATGAGACCCTCCAAGGAGCATAATTTCTGCTGCGGCGGCGGGGGCGGACTGAACGGAATCGGCCGTTACCGGGAGCAGAGAAACCGGGGGCTCAAGGTGAAACGCAACCAGATCACAGCCACCGGGGCCGATCTGGTAATCGCGCCGTGCCACAACTGCTGGGACGCCATCCGGGACATGGAGGAAATTTACAAAACGGGCATCCGGTGGTCGTTTTTAAAGCCCCTTCTGATCAGCATGCTGGATGTGGACGCCTGCGCCGGCTCTCTGAAGGCTTCCACATAGGGTTCGCTCAAAAAATCGACAGAAAAGGGAGACCATGATGTTCAAAAAAGTTCTGTTCGCCACCAACGCCTCACGGGCGTGCGACAACGCGGCCCGGGCCGCCTTTGACTTCGCGGCCCGCTGGGGCTCCAAACTGATCATTTTCCATGTCATCGGCGTTCCCACCCGGGGATTCAGCCCGTTTATCACGGACAGCCGGACCGGCGAGGATTACCACATGGACGAGGACTACGGCCAATGGGTGGAGGAGGAGATCAGAAGCGCCTATGAGTCCCTTTTGGAAAAAGACGTGGACGCGGCGATCAAAACCGCCGTGGGGCAGCCCTACCGGGAAATTTTAAGAATCGCCCGGGAAAAGGACGTGGACATGGTCATCATGGGGGCCCATTCCGATGATCCCGACCCCGGGGATTCGGCCCGCCCGGGGTCCGCGGGAAGCGCCATGCGCCGGGTGGCAAAGGCCGCCAGATGCCCGGTGATGGTGGTCAACCGACCGGTTCCCGAGGGCCAGGATTTTTTTTCCCGCGTCGTGGTGGGAACCGACTTTTCAAAATCGGCGAATTTCGCCCTCCAGTGGGCGCGAAAACTGGCTGTGAAGTCAGGCGCCCGACTGCATGTTTTCCACGCCCTGGACATATCCGCCGAGATTATGAGCGGGACCCACAGCCAGGTTGAGACGGAAAAGCGTGTGAAACAGGCGAAGCGGCGCATGGAGACGGACCGCGCGGCCCGGCCGGACGACTCCGTGAAGATGGATTTCGAGGTGTGGGAGGGCGTTCCTTATGTGGAAATCCTGAAATTCGCCCGGGTCAAACAGGCCGATCTCATTGTCATGGCCCACCACACGAAGGAGCCGGGAGCCGGTTTTGAAGACCCGACCCTTGGAAGCGTGACCGAGCAGGTGGCGCTTCGCTCCGCGTGTCCGGTGGCCAGCGTCAACCACCCCGACAAGGCGCTGGACCAGAGCCTTTAGGGCGGCCGCTCGACAAAGGAGAGCCGGAACAGGGGCCATATGAAAAACGCGATACTCCTGGTGGATGATGATCAAGAGGTTCGCAATGTGATCGCGACCGCCCTGACTGAAGACGGACACGCGGTTCACCAGGCGAAAAACGGAGCGGACGCCGTTGCGGCGCTGGATCGAATCCGGCCGTCCATCGTGATGACGGGCATCAAAATGCCGGGCATGAGCGGGGTGGAGCTTTTAAAAACAATCAAACGGAAAAACCCCGAAATTGAAGTGATTGTGCTCACCGCCCACGGGGATATGGATCTGGCCGTCCGGTGTTTGCGCCATAACGCGTTTGATTTTATCGCCAAGCCCGTGAATATCGAAAATATCCGCCTGGCGTTGAAAAACGCGCGAAACAAAATCGTCTCGCGCCAGATGCTTCGGGCCTACACCGAAAACCTGGAGGAAAGCATCCGGGAAAAATCCGCTCTCCAGGACCGTCTTTCCTCCCTGGGGCTGATGATCAGCTCCATATCCCATAATCTGAAGGGACTGCTCACCGGCCTGGATGGGGGGCTGCACATCTTAAACAGCGGAATCAGGCGAGATGACCCGGACCGGGTGAGGGAAGGGGCCGACATCGCCTCCCGGATGTCCGCTCAGATCAGCCGCCTCATTTCCAATGTGCTGTATTACTCAAAAAAGAGGGATTTCTCAACCACCGAAATCCATGTGTCTGATTTTCTGTGTGAAATGGTTGAATTCATGGAGACAAAGGCCAGGGAGGGCCATATTGAGTTTGAAAAAAAAATCGGGCCGTCTTTGGGAACGTTTCGAATCGATATCAGCCCGCTCAGATCGGCTCTTTTGAATGTGCTGGAAAACGCGGCGGACGCCTGCGAAGCCGCTCCCGGTCAAAAAAAGCCCAAAATTGTCTTTTCCGTCAAAAAAACCCCCCGTCACATACGCTTTGACATCCAGGACAACGGCGTGGGCATGGACGCCGAAACCCAAAAAAAAATGTTCAACCTGTTTTTCTCCACCAAGGGCCACAAAGGAACCGGGCTGGGGCTTTTCATCGCCCATGATGTGATTCAAAGACACCATGGAGATATGCGGGTCGACTCCGCCCCGGGAAAGGGGACCCGGGTCCATATCATGATTCCCCTGTTCCCTCCCGGGCTTAAAAGAGAAAAATTTTAAAACCAAAGCGGGTGAGCGTTTCATGAAGAAAACAATATTGATCGCCGACGATGACAAAGACGCCGTCAAATATTTAAAACAGCTTCTTGAAAGCATGGACTACAAGGCGCTCACGGCCCGAAACGGCGACGAAGCCTTTGATCTTTTTCAACGGCATTCGCCTCCCGTCGCGCTCATCGACATCCACATGCCGGGAATCAACGGCATTGAGCTTTTGAAAAAAATCAAAGCCCGGGAGCGCAACACCGAAGTCATCATGACCACGGGCTTCTCCGACATTGAGCTGGCCATCGAGAGCCTGAAAAACGAGGCCAACGATTTTGTGATCAAGCCCATCGGAATCAACGCCCTGGAAGTGGCGCTGAAACGGGCCGCCGAAAGAATCGTCATGAGGAAAAATTTCAAAGAGCTTAAAAACCTCAATGAAAACTTCATGGAAGCCTTAAGGGAAAAAGACGCGTCTCTTCCTTCTGAAACCGACTGGATCGGCTCCGCCGGGCGTTTGATCAAAGGGGCCTTTTCCGTTTTTGAAAATGTGGCCAGGGACGGGGAGCGCCAGGACAGCATGGTCAGCGAAACGCCCTTTTTTCTGTCCATTCACGATAAACATCTTAAAATCATCGAGGCCAGCGTCATCTCCGGGGAGCGCCTGGGTGTCCGGGTGGGGGGAAGGAGCTGGGAGATATATGACGGAGAGGCCGGGGAAGAGAAAGGATGCCCCGCGCGCCTCACCTTTGAAAAAGGAGTCGGAATCCGGCAAAAGGCCGTCATCAAAAAAACCGGCGCGCCCGTTATTGTTCACACGGCGCCCATCCGGGACAGCCGGGGAAACGTCAAGCTGGTGGTGGAAAGCCATGTGGAGATTTCCAAAACCGATCAGATCCAAAAACGGCTTCGCGCCATCCGGCATCGTTACCAGATCCTGTTTGACGAGGCGCCGTGCTGCATTTCGCTCCAGAACCGGGATTTGGAGATTGTGGCGGCCAACAAACGCTTTGTGGAGAATTTCGGAGACGACATCGTGGGCTCCAAATGCCACCAGGTGTACCGGAGAGAAAACTCCCCCTGCGACAAATGCCCGGTGGTCATGACCTTTGAAGACGGCAATCCCCGCAGCATGGAAAAGACGGCCATCTCGAAAAACGGGGAGGAGCGCCACATGCTGGTGCACACCAACCCGGTGAAAGACGAGTCCGGGAATATCATCCAGGTGATGGAGATGTCCGTGAACATTACGGAGATCAAAAAACTTCAGGATCGAATGGCCTCCATCGGTTTTCTCATCGGAAGCATCTCCCACGGCATGAAAAACCTCCTCACAAGCCTGGACGGGGGAATGTACATCGTCAACTCCGCTTTTTCCAAAGACGACATGGAAGGCGTCCGGGAAGGATGGGAGGACATCAAGATCGTGGTCAACCGCATCAAGAGCATGGTCATGGATATTTTGCACTACATCAAAGAAAGGCCCATTGAGACCCAGCGGGTGGACGCGCTGGACTTCGCCCATGATGTGGCCGACACCTTTCAGATGCGGCTGAAAAAAACCCGGATTCGCTTCTTGAGGGACTTTGACGAATCGCCCGGCGATTTCGAGATCGACACCGAGATTCTCCACACGGCCCTGGTGAACATCCTGGAAAACGCCTTCCAGGCGTGCGCGGAGGCCAAATCCAAAAAAGAGCTTTTTATTTCGTTTAAAATGAGGCGCAAAGGCGTGAATATCATTTTTGAAATCAAAGACAACGGCGTGGGCATGGACCGGGAGACCATCCGGGACATCTTCAGGCTGTTTGTCTCCTCAAAAGGAAAACGGGGAACGGGCCTGGGCCTTTTTGTGGCCAACCGGATGATCCGCCAGCATGGCGGAACGATAGAGGTGGACTCCACGCCTGGAAAAGGCTCCCGTTTCCACATCACGGCGCCCGACTCCCCGCCCCCGGACGCCTCCGGCTCCTCATCCCCGTTTTCCCTCTGATTCCGCTTTCTCTTTGATCCCGCTTTCCGCATGATGGGGCTTTGGCGCCCTTTTTTTCAATGATTCCCGTCCCGGGATTTTTTTTCCAAAACGCGCAAATCTATGCTTGACAAATCATCATGGGTTTTTTATATTCTCTAAAATAAAAATGACATTCATAAATTTGACGAAATCGTAAAATTTGTGTGAAAGATATCCATTGGTCAAATTTGTAAATTTTGCGCGCAACACAGTTTTTGGGAAACATTTCTATAAAAACCGGCTTTTTTTATCTGTTTTTCCATCATTCGTAATGATGGCGATGATTAAAGAAGCCGGTTTTCTTCGGCCGGAGCAGAGCGGACGTTCAAAAGTCCGCCCGGCCGCGCTATTCAAACAGCGTCGGCGGCGATGTCCGGACCCTTTCATCGCCGGCCGGCAAATGATTTCAAGGAGGTCGTTTTATGGCAGAAAGAGAGACTGTGGAAACATCCGAAGCCCAGATCGCCGTTCACTGGCAGGAGGAAAAGTATTATTACCCCTCGACTAAATTCGTGGCGCAGGCCAACATGACGGATGAGACGATTTATGACCGGTTCGGCCTGGATCATTTCCCCAACTGTTTCAAAGAATACGCGGATCTTCTGGACTGGCATGAATACTGGCACACCATCCTGGACACGAGCGACGCGCCGTGCTGGAAATGGTTCGTGGGAGGAAAAATCAACGCCAGTTATAACTGCGTGGACCGGCATCTGGAAAAAAATAAAAACAAGGCGGCCATCCATTTTGTCCCGGAGCCCCTTGATGAAAAATACGAGCACATCACCTACCAGGAGCTGTTTGTCCGGGTCAACGAGTTCGCGGCCCTTCTCAGGGACTTCGCCGGATTAAAGGCCGGGGACCGGGCCACCCTCCATATGCCCATGACCCCCGAGCTTCCCATCACCATGCTGGCCCTGGCCCGGCTGGGCGTCATCCATTCCCAGGTGTTCGGCGGATTTTCCGGACGCGCCTGCGCCGACCGGATCGTGGATTCCCAGAGCAATGTGCTCATCACCTTGGACGCCTATTACCGAAACGGGACCCTTCTGGACCACAAGCAAAACGCGGACGTCGCTGTGGACCTGGCGGAAAAGGACGGCCAGAAAGTGGACAAGGTCCTGGTGTGGAAGCGGTATCCGGACCGGGAATCCAGCCCCACCCCCATGAAGGAGGGGCGGGATTTTTATGTCAATGATCTTTTAAAAGACTTCTACGGCGCCCGTGTGGATCCCGTTCCCATGCCGGCCGAGGCCCCTTTGTTTCTCATGTACACCAGCGGAACCACGGGAAAGCCCAAGGGCTGCCAGCACAGCATCGGCGGATACCTGTCCTATGTGGCCGGAACTTCTAAATTCGTCCAGGACATCCATCCCGAGGACGTGTACTGGTGCATGGCCGACATCGGCTGGATCACCGGGCACTCTTATATTGTTTACGGCCCGCTGTCCATATGCGCCTCCACCGTCATCTATGAAGGGGTGCCCACCTATCCCGACGCCGGGCGCTCATGGCGCATCGCCCAGGACCTGGGCGTCAATATTTTCCACACCGCCCCCACCACCATCCGGGCCTTGAGAAAAATCGGCCCGGACGAGCCTAAAAAATACGACTACCATTTTAAACACATGACCACCGTGGGCGAGCCCATCGAGCCGGAGGTGTGGAAATGGTACCACAAGGAGGTGGGAAAAGGGGAGGCCATCATTGTGGACACCTGGTGGCAGACGGAAACCGGGGGATTTTTATGCAGCACCCTGCCGGCCCTCAAACCCATGAAGCCCGGAAGCGCCGGGCCGGGAATGCCCGGGATTCATCCCATCATCTATGACGAGGACGGGAATGAAATCAAAAGGGGCGCGGGACAGGCCGGAAACATATGCATCCAGAATCCCTGGCCCGGGGCGTTCCAGACCATCTGGGGAGACCGGGACCGGTATGTGAAACAGTACTACGAGAGGTACTGCAAAAACCCGGACAGCAAAGACTGGCGGGACTGGCCCTATCTCACCGGGGACGCCGCCGTGGAGGCCGAGGACGGCTATTACCGGATCCTGGGCCGCATTGACGATGTGATCAACGTGTCCGGGCACCGGCTGGGAACCAAGGAAATCGAGTCGGCGTCCTTGATCGTGGAGGAAGTGGCCGAGGCGGCGGTGGTTCCTGTGGCCCATGAGATCAAGGGAAAAGAGCCGGACCTGTATATCTCACTTAAACCGGGATTTGAGGCCAGCGACGCTCTCGCTCAGAAAATTTCAGACGCGGTAAGCACCGAAATCGGGAAAATCGCCAAACCCCGGAAGGTGTGGATCGTCAAGGACATGCCCAAAACCCGCTCGGGAAAAATCATGCGCCGGGTGCTGGGCGCCATTTCAAACCAAAACGACGTGGGCGATGTGACCACGCTGGCAAATCCCGAAATTGTTGAAGACATTCAGACAATGGTGCGTAAATAGGGATTTGATTTCATAAACAAAACCGGCCCTCCACCGAAAACGGCGAAGGGCCGGTAGAACCTGTCGGTGAAAGGAGGAAGTATGGGAACACATGTGTATTGGCTTTTCTTTTTTGTTCTATTGTACTGGTCATACTGCATCACCATTGGGGTGAAGGGGTATCTGGCCGCGAAAACCGGGGCGGATTACTTCATCGCCGGAAGACAGCTCAACATCTGGGTTTTTGTTCTGGCGGCCACGGCCACATCATTCAGCGGATGGACATTTGTGGGCCACCCGGCCCTGGTGTGGCGTGACGGCCTTCCCTACGCGTACGCGTCTTTTTATGCCATCACCATCCCGTTCACCGGGGTGCTGTTCTTAAAAAGACAGTGGCTTTTGGGAAAACGCTACGGGTATGTCACCCCCGGGGAAATGTATTCCGATTATTACAAATCGGAATGGATGCGGATCCTCACCGTCATCGTGGCGCTTTTTTTCAGCATTCCTTACCTGGGCATCCAGCTTCGGGCCTCGGGCGTTTTGTTCAATATCCTGACGGACGGCCTGTTTTCCGTCACGGTAGGCATGTGGCTTCTGGCTGTGGTGGTCCTTGTTTATGTCAGCCTGGGCGGGCTTCGTTCAGTGGCCTACGTGGACACCCTCCAGTGTATCCTTCTCTGGGCGGGCATCTGCGCCCTGGGCATTATCTCCGTGAACTTCGCCGGCGGATGGAGCGAGCTGACCGGAAAGTTTGGAGACATTGTGGCCTGGATCCAGTCAGGCGGATCGGAGGTTCCGCGCTGGGCGGACCCGGAGGCCGTCAAAACGGTCCTGCAGCATAAGAGCGCGGTGTTTAAAATCACCCCGGGCGGAAACAGCCATCTGATTTCGGTTCCGGGCGTCATCCAGTGGGTGCCGGCGGGCGGAAAGGCCGTTGGCGGCGCGTGGACCGGCGTGATGATTCTCACCTACATGTTCGCGCTTATGGGCATTCACGCTTCCCCGGCCTTTTCCATGTGGGGATTCGCGAATAAAGACCCGAAACCCTTCCCCCTTCAGCAGGTGTGGGCGTCCAGCCTGGGAATCGGCTTCGCCCTGTTTGTTTTCACCGCTCTCCAGGGAATGGGCGGATGGGTGCTGGCGATGTTCAAGCCCGCCGGAGCGACCGAAACCATTCTTCCCATGGCCGATCTCATCGGCGGAAAACAGGCCAACCTGGTGCCGTACCTGATCCATCTCATGAAGGACGCGGCCCCCTTCGCCGTCGGCATCCTGGCCATCTGCGCGCTGGCGGCCATGCAGTCCACCGGCGCGGCCTACATGTCCACGGCCAGCGGCATGCTCACCCGGGATATCGTGAAAAAATATATTCGCAAGGACATGACCGAAATTCAGCAGACCCAGTGGGGCCGGTTCATGGTTCTCATGGTGGTGGTCTCCGCTTTGATTTTCGCCACCTTTGTCCCCGGCGCCATCGTCATGCTGGGGGGTCTTGCGGTGTCCTACGGATTTATGATGTACCCGGCTTTGATCGGAACCCTTTACTGGCCCTGGCTCACCCGGCAGGGGATCGTGGCCGGACTGATCTGCGGCATCATCGCGGTGACCTTGACATTCAAGTTTAAATTCGGTCTTCCCTGGGGCGCGTATCCCTTGACCATTCACTGCGCCGGATGGGGCATTCTTTTCAACCTTCCCATCGCCATCCTCATCAGCTTTTTCACCCAGCCCGACAAGGATGAGATGGATCGAAAAATGTCCTATCACAACTTCATCCGCGAGCATGCGTCTTTGCCTGAGGACAAAAAACCCCTCATCAAACTGGGATGGATTTTCACCCTTCTGTGGTTTTTCTTTGCCATCGGACCCGGATGCGTGCTGGGCAACTCCTTTTTCGGAGATCCCTCCAACCCCTCCGCATGGTTCATGGGTATGTCTCCCATCTGGATCTGGCAGATCGTGTGGTGGATCCTCGGCGTTTTCATGATGTGGTTCCTGGCGTTTAAGCTGGAGATGTCCACCAATATCGCGGGGGCGTTTGAGGCGCTGAAACACGATATTTACGAGGAAAAAAAATAAGGAGGAAAATTGCGCCTGTTCGGCAAAAAAAGCGCGGCGTTTTTTCTGATTGTTTTGATGATCGGGGCCGGCTGCGCCAAGAGCGATGACGATGTCTATCACGACATGCTGCTTGACGGCGTGGCCAGCCTCAACCTCGACAAACCCGAAAAAGCGCTTGGGGAGTTTTCCTCGGCCATCGATTTCAACCCCCGGAAACCCGGGGGTTACCTGGGCCGGGGAAACGCCCTGAACACAATGGGCAGACACCATGAAGCCATTGAGGCGTATAACCAGGCGCTGGCCATTGATCCTGAAATGGCCAACGCCTATGTCAACCGGGGAGTGGCCCATGCCCGTCTGGACCGTCATGAAAAAGCGGCGGCCGATTTCAAAAAGGGCCTTGAGCTGGACCCTGAAATCGACGACCCGCCGGGTTTTGTCAGGCGGCTTTTTGAAGACATTCCAGATCGCGACAAGGGAATACGCAAGTATCTGGAAGACTATGAAAAACTGAAGGAAAAAACAGGCCCTTAGACAGCGGGCCGCCATTCATTTCAAAAAAACATGATATCCAACCCCCATACGGCGAAATAAGCCGCTGAAGCGCGAAAAATCCCCGCCGGGCGCTTTTTCGCGCTTTTTGTTTTACGGAGGCCGATTGATGAGCGAACTCTACGAAAAGACCTACAAAAAATCCATTGAGAACCCGGGGGAGTTCTGGGCCGAAATCGCCGATGACTGCCACTGGGACAAAAAATGGGACGCGGTTCTGGACGACTCCCAAAAACCGTTTTACCGCTGGTTTAAGGGAGGGATCACGAACACCTGCTTCAACGCTCTGGATTTTCACATCGAAAAGGGCAGGGGAGAGCAAACCGCTCTGATCTATGACAGCCCGGTGACGGGTGTGATTCAAACATTCACCTATTCGGAGCTGCGGGACCATGTGGCGAGGTTCGCCGGGGTCATGGCGAAACACGGTGTGGCAAAGGGGGATCGGGTCCTGATTTACATGCCCATGATCCCGGAGGCGGTCATGGCCATGCTGGCCTGCGCCCGGCTGGGCGCCATTCATTCGGTGGTTTTCGGGGGGTTCGCCTCCAATGAGCTGGCCACCCGGATCAACGACGCCAGGCCCAAGGTCATTGTCTCGGCCTCGTGCGGCATTGAGGTGTCCAAAGTCATCCCCTACAAGCCCCTCCTGGATGAGGCCATCGAGATGGCCGATCCCGGGGCCAGACCCCAGACATGCGTGATCCGGCAGCGTCCCATGGAAACCGCCCGAATGAAAGAGGGGCGGGACATCGACTGGGAGCGCGAAATGGAAAACGCCGCGCCCCATGACTGCGTTCCGGTGGCGTCCACCGATCCCCTTTATATTCTCTACACATCCGGGACCACCGGCCAGCCCAAAGGCGTGGTCCGGGACAACGGGGGCCACATGGCGGCGTTGAAATGGACCATGAAAAGCGTCTACGACGTCAAGGCCGGCGACGTGTACTGGGCGGCCTCCGATGTGGGATGGGTGGTGGGGCATTCCTACATTGTTTACGGCCCCCTCCTGATGGGCTGCGCCACGGTTCTTTTCGAGGGAAAACCGGTGGGCACCCCGGACGCCGGCGCGTTCTGGCGCGTCATATCCGAACACAAAGTCAAAACCATGTTCACGGCCCCCACGGCGTTTCGCGCCATTAAACGCGAGGACCCGGACGGGGAGTTGATCAAACAATACGATTTGTCCGGTTTCAAGGCCCTTTTCCTGGCCGGGGAGCGGCTGGATCCCGACACCCTCCACTGGGCGGAAGACAAACTGGGCGTTCCGGTCATTGACCACTGGTGGCAGACGGAGACCGGTTGGTCCATCTGCGCCAACTGCCTGGGGCTGGGGAAAATGAAGGTGAAAGAGGGCTCTCCCACCAAACCGGCGCCGGGATGGAATGTCCAGGCGGTGGACAAAGACGCCCGTCCGGTCAAACCGGGCGAAATCGGCGCCCTTGTGGTCAAACTGCCCCTTCCCCCCGGGGCGCTGCCCACCCTGTGGAACGACGACGCGCGCTACATTGAGTCCTACCTGGATGAGTTCCCGGGCTGCTACAAAACCGCCGACGCCGGGTTCATTGACGAGGACGGGTATGTCTTTGTGATGTCCCGCACCGACGACATCATCAATGTGGCCGGGCACCGGCTTTCCACAGGCGCCATGGAGGAGGCCCTGGCGGATCATCCCGATGTGGCGGAATGCGCCGTTTTAGGAGTGGAGGACGCGCTGAAAGGAGAGGTTCCGGTGGGCTTTCTGGTTTTGAACGCGGGTGTCTCAAGGGACCATGGCGAGATCATCAAAGAGGTCATTCAAATGGTTCGGGACCGAATCGGGCCGGTGGCCTCTTTTAAGACCGCGACAGTGGTGAAACGCCTTCCCAAAACCCGGTCCGGAAAAATTTTAAGGGGAACCATCAAAAAAATAGCGGACAACAAAGAATACAAAATGCCGGCCACCATAGACGACCCGGCGATCCTGGGGGAAATCGAGGACTCGCTGAACGAAATCGGCTACGCGGGGGCCAGGAAATGATCCATTCCGGGATGGACGGGAATGTTCCCGTCCTGTCCCGGCCGCATTTATATTAAGGGTTCGCTCAAAAATAATTTTACATTTTGGAAGCCAATTCATCCTGCCTGACCGCGTTATGAAAACTCGGCATATCCCGATATGCCTCAAGTTTTCACGCCTTGTCAGACAGGCGACTTAACTCCCAAAATTGTAAACTGATTTTTGAGCGAACCCTAA
>CAACVI010000008.1 GCA_900659855.1 Candidatus Desulfarcum epimagneticum | reverse complement strand
ATATTGAGAAACGAGATAACATGAAACAATACAACGAATTAGAAGTCGCTCAAGCCATAGTCTCCGTCCTTCCTGATTCTCGTTGGGTAGGCTCAGGGTTGGCTCAGGCATATCTTTGGGCAATCAATGGTGACAGGGATAAGGAACAGATTGCCCGGCATCTGTATCATCTGAATTGCTATTCCCTTACTAAAGCAAAAGAACTCGTCCCGACCCTGGCAAAAGGAGGTTTCCTTGGGCATGTAAAAGTCCGGACTAAAACCGGATCAGCTGAGAACCCCATTACCAAAATGTTCCCGGCCGCAATTACGGAGCAGCGTTTCCTTGAGCAAGTTGACGCTTTGCGGGCCAAAAGAAAAACGGTCGATTATGAGGATGACAGGGAATCCGGCCATACGCTTGTGGATTTTACATTAACCGAAGGCGACCTTCGTCTTCCAATTAATGTGAAAAACGCAGGAACTCGTTTTGAAAACGCAAAGCGACTTGTAGGCCTGGAGCCGAATGACTGTGTGCCAATCCCTGTTTACAAAGCGTATGACGCTATTGAAAAGGAGTCAAATCTTCTTTATGCGGTAGCGGTTGACTATGGCCTGATTGATTCTATCAATACCCACCTCATTCCCTTATTTGATGATGACGAGGCGATAGTCTGGCGTGTGCTTAACGATTTTTCGGGGACCCGTATTCGCGATGCGGAAGATAAATTTGTTTATGGAATGACGACCAGACATTGGAGCGGCATTCGCAAAAATTTCGCGACCCCTGAATTTCGTCTGATTTCCGCGCGTAAGTCCATTCGGATTCTTCAAAAACAACCCAAAAGAACCCCGGGTATCGGACTGCGCGCCTGGGGAACAGGAGCGAGCGCGGAGGTCAATGTCCATATATCCATTGATGAGGAAACAAAACCATGGGTGGAAGTGTTTGATCGAATCGCCGCGAACAGCCTTAACGACATAATTGAGGCCATTAACCGAAAAAAAACGGAGGTCGTGTATGACCCAGAGATCTGATTTGCAGGTTGTCAGTCTTTTTTCCGGGTGCGGCGGGCTGGACCACGGATTTAAATCGGCAGGCTATTCCGTTCGTTTTGCGAACGATTTTGATAAGTTCTCTTGTGAAACGCTTCGGCTGAACGGTCAGGAGAATGTTCTCCATGCGCCGATTGAAGATGTGAGTGCTTCAGAGATTGGGAAGATTATTGGGACACAGCCAGGCGCATGCGATGTTCTCATTGGAGGGCCTCCATGTCAACCGTTCTCCAAATCCGCATATTGGAGAACGGGAGATACGCTGCGTCTCAAAGATCCCCGCGCCAATACACTCGAACAATACTTTCGTTTTGTCGAAGACTTGCAACCCCATGTTTTTTTACTGGAAAATGTTCATGGGCTGAACTACAACGGCAAGGAGGAAGGTTTCCGGTTCATTATGGAGCGTATCAAGGAGATCAATCACAAGGCCGGTCTGCGCTATATTCCGTCATGGGAGGTGTTGAACGTTGCGGATTATGGCGCTCCCCAACTTAGAGTGCGGTTTTTTTTGGTTGCTTCTCGCCGGGGGGCGCCCTTTCGTTTTCCTCATCCGACCCATGTGGCTTCTCAAGAAGTTCAATTGCCTCTTTTGGGAGAGATGGCAATGGCGCCTTATGTCACGGCCTGGGAAGCCATTGGCGGCATTGCTCCCAGTTCCAAAGAAAAATTGCGAGTCGGCGGAAAATGGGCGGACCTTCTTCCCTCAATTCCAGAAGGCCAAAATTATCTTTGGCACACAGACCGTAGAGGAGGACTCCCGCTCTTTGGGTGGCGCGCCCGTTATTGGAGTTTTCTCTTAAAACTCTCTAAAAGACTTCCAAGCTGGACAATCCAAGCCCAACCCGGCTCAGCGATTGGCCCGTTCCATTGGAATAACAGAAAACTTTCCTGGCAGGAAATGGCCGCAATCCAAACATTTCCAAACAGTTTTATAATCGATGCCCCCAGAACAGAAATCCAGAGGCAAATTGGTAATGCGGCGCCATCTCTTATGGCGGAAGTTCTTGCGCGTGAAATTGCTCAGCAGATGTTTGGCGGGAAATTTAAAAATAATCCGACCCTCGCAGTCACTCGATGCGGCGGTGTGCCTGAGCCTGAGCCTGTTGATCCTGTGCCTGAAAAATATCTTCATCTAACAGGCGACCACGCGGCGCATCCCGGCGTCGGAAAAGGACGAAGCTATATGCGCAAAAAAAATCCTGACAATGCCATGCGCCCGGACGGGAATTTCGCGGCGCTTCATTCTCATCCAAACCCATAAACCTAAAAAAAATCGGCCAAAAACCGGGCCAAAGAATTCGAGGAAATCATGTTAAAAGGAATCAAGATTATAGCGGAGAAGGATGTGTGCTTTGATTTAAACGCGCAAGGCTGGGACGACCGGATTTTTTCCCTGGCGCTGACCGAGGAAAACGCCGTGGACATGGAGCAGGCCATGGCCATCAGCCGCCATTTGCGGGAGCGGATATCCCGGATGAAAAAAGACGCCGTCACCATCGACGCCATCGACGAAATACTGGCGGAAAAGGCCCGGGAATACGGATGCGAATGCGCGTCGTCCATGGGCGTGTTTCAGTCGATTTTCTCGAACAAAGAGCCGGTCATCGGCCGAAACGCCCGGACGGTTCTGGAAAGGCGTTATCTGAAAAAAGACGGCCAGGGAGAGCTTCTGGAAACCCCCGGCGGGATGTTCAGACGGGTGGCCGCCTACATCGCTTCGGCGGAGAAAAAATATGGGGCCGACGACGCGCGGGTAAAGGAAGTGGAGGATATCTTTTACCACATCATGACAAGCTTTTATTTCCTGCCCAATTCCCCCACCCTGATGAACGCCGGCTCCACCCTGCGCCAGCTCGCGGCGTGTTTTGTCCTTCCCATCGACGACAGCATGGAGGACATTTTCGAGGGCCTGAAAAACGCCGCCATCATCCACAAATCCGGCGGGGGCACCGGGTTTTCGTTTTCCAGACTGCGGCCCAAAAACAGCTGCGTGGGCACCACCGGGGGCGTGGCGTCGGGGCCGGTGTCGTTTATGAAAATATTCAACACCGCCACCGAGCAGGTCAAGCAGGGGGGGACCCGGCGGGGCGCCAACATGGCGGTTTTGCGCGTGGACCATCCGGATATCCTGGAATTTATCCACTGCAAGGACGAAAACAGCCAGCTGACCAATTTCAATATTTCCGTGGGCGTCACCGACGCCTTTATCGAGGCGCTGGAAAGGGGCGCCGACTACGACCTCATTGATCCCCGGACCGGGAAAACCACAGAGAAACTCAACAGCGCCCAGGTGTATGACATGCTGACCCGCCAGGCGTGGAAAAACGGGGACCCCGGCGTTTTGTTCCTGGACCGCATGAACCGGTTCAACCCCACGCCCCTCCTGGGAGAAATCGAGAGCACCAACCCGTGCGGCGAGCAGCCCCTGCTTCCCATGGAGGCCTGCAACCTGGGCTCTTTGAACCTGGCCCGCTTCGTGACCCGGGAAAGCGGAAATCCGGAGGTGGATTACAAGACCCTGGGGGATGTCGTGGGACACGCCGTTCATTTCCTGGACAACACCATCGACATGTCCGAGTACCCGCTGCCGGACATCACCCGGATGGTGAGGGGAAACCGCAAGATCGGACTGGGCGTGATGGGATTCGCCGACATGCTTTACCAGCTTGAGGTCCCCTATGACAGCCGGGAGGCCCTGGAAGTGGCGGAAAGCGTCATGGGGTTTATCCAGAAAACCTCCCATGGGGCGTCCGGGGACCTGGCCCGGGAAAGGGGGGTGTTTGAAAATTTCGGCAAAAGCGTGTTCAAGGGAAAAGAGGGCTGCGAATACCGGAACGCCGCCATCACCACCATCGCGCCCACCGGCACTTTGAGCATCATCGCGGGATGCTCCAGCGGGATCGAGCCGCTGTTCGCCCTTAATTTCGTGAAAACCGTGATGGATAACGACGAGCTGATGGAGGTCAACCCGTATTTTGAGAAGGTGGCCCGGGAAAAGGGGTTTTACAGCCACGCCCTCATGAGAAGGATCGCGAAAAAGGCGAGCATAAAGGATATTGACGAAGTGCCCGAAGATGTGCGAAAAGTGTTTGTGACGGCCCACGACGTTTCTCCGGAGATGCATATCCGAATGCAGGCGGCGTTCCAGGCCCACACCGACAACGCGGTGTCCAAAACCGTGAACCTTCCGGGCGAGGCCACCCAGGGGGATGTGCTCAATATTTACAAGATGGCCTGGGACCTGGGATGCAAAGGGGTCACGATTTACCGGGACGGAAGCCGGGACAGGCAGGTTTTGTCGATCAAGGAAAAGACCGGGTCCGCCGTGTCGGCGAAAGAGCGTCCTGAGATACTGGAGGGCTTCACCCGAAAGATCAAAACCGGCCTGGGGGATTTGTATGTGACGGTGACGGAATTCGAGGGCGAGCCCTTTGAGGTGTTCGCCACCATCGGCAAATCGGGCCGGTCCACCACGGCCAAGACCGAGGCCATCGGCCGCCTGGTGTCTCTGGCGCTTCGTTCGGGCGTGAATGTGGAGAAAATCGTGGAGCAGCTCAAGGGCATCGGCGGCGAGCATCCCGTGTTCCAGAACGGGGGCCTGGTCATGTCCATACCCGACGCCATCAGCCGGGTTCTGAAAGACCGGTACATGACCCATGACCCGGCCGCGAGCCGGCCCCGGGCCAGCGTTCTGGCCGGCGGGGTCTGCCCGGAATGCGGCCAGACCATCAGTTTTGAGGAGGGGTGCATGACCTGTCATTTCTGCGGGTACAGCAAATGCGCGTAATAGATAGAGTTTGTTGAGTTTATAGAGTTTGTTGAGTTTGTAGAGTTTTTTGAGTTTTTTTCGCAGGGGCGGCCCCCTGTGGCCGCCCATCGGGTTCATCGGGTTCGTTTATTTTTACGGGGTCCATCGCGTCATGAATATTTTAAAAGACAAAAACATTGTTCTGGGCGTCAGCGGCGGCATCGCGGCGTACAAGAGCGCGGAGCTGCTTCGGCTGTTTCAGAAAAGCGGCGCCTCGGTCCGGGTGGCCATGACCCGAAACGCCTGCGAGTTTGTGGGCCCGCTCACCTTTGAGGCCCTGTCCGGCCATGAGGTCTGCGTGTCCATGTTTGAAAAAAGCGGGGGAGACGGCGAGATCAAACACATCTCATGGGCCGCGGATCTGGACGCCGTCGTCATCGCGCCGGCCACGGCCAATGTCATCGGCAAGATCGCCGGCGGCGTGGCCGACGATTTTCTCACCACCTTTGTCATGGCCGCGACCTGCCCGGTCCTGGTGTGCCCGGCCATGAATTCGGACATGTATTTAAGCCCGGCCGTGTCCCGGAACATCGAGACGCTGAAAGGAGACGGGTTTGTCGTCATGGAGCCCGGGGAAGGGGAGATGGCGTGTCAAACCTCGGGGCCGGGGCGTCTGCCCGAGCCCCCCGAGATAGCAAAGGCCCTCGCGGCCTGCCTGAGCCCCAAGGATTTCGCCGGGAAACGGGTTCTGGTCACCGCCGGTCCCACACGGGAATACATCGACCCGGTTCGGTTCATCAGCAATCCCTCATCCGGGAAAATGGGCTACGCCGTGGCCGCGGCCGCCGCCATGAGGGGAGCCGAGACCGCGCTGGTGTCCGGGCCGTCGGCGCTGGCGGACCCTTTTGATGTCCGGGTCAAGCGCGTGGAGACGGCCGAAGAAATGGCCGAGGCGGCCCTGCGTCTGATGGAGAGCGCCGACATCATTATCAAAACCGCCGCCGTCTCCGACTACAAGCCGGCCCGCCCGGCCGCGGCCAAGATCAAAAAAACATCGGACACCCTGGAGCTGTCCCTGGAGAAAGGGGTGGACATTTTAAAAGAGATGGGGCGCCGGAAAGAGGGGCGTTTTCTGGCGGGGTTCGCGGCGGAGACCGAGGACCTTCAAAAAAACGCGCTTGGAAAAATGGAGCAAAAAAATCTGGACATGATCGTGGGCAACCTGATCGGGGACGCGTCTTCGGGATTTTCGGCGGACACCAACCGGGCCGTTCTTTTTTTCAAAGACGGGACCGTCCGGGACATGCCCCTGATGTCCAAGGAGGCTTTGGCCCACGCCATTTTAGACGGCGTGGCCCGGCGAATATTTTCGTAAATCCTGTTTCCATGCCGCTCTTTTTATGCTATAAAGAAACTCTTTAATTTCGGGATATCAGCGGGAGGGGCCATGAAGACGGACAAACTGACGTATCAGAAGGCCGGAATCCGGGACTTTCTGGATATCGCCCGGCTGGATCGGGGGGCGTGGGCCCAGAGCCGGCACGCCGAATATGTGGCGGACGGCGAGCACGCCTGGCGTCTGTGGGTGGAGCATGCCCGGGTGTATGTGGCCAAAACCGGCGAGACGGTCCAGGGGACCATCATCGCCTTTCCCTGCGATTCCGGGATATGGTGCGTCCATAAATTTTTCATCGCCTTTGAGTTCAGGGGAACAGGCGTGGGAAGCCGGCTTTTCGATCTGATGATGGCGGAGATGGACGCCATGAACGTCACGTGTTTTTTGACCGTGGACCCGGTGAACGAGTCGGCCATTCACATTTATGAGAGGCGGGGTTTCCTGGAAAAGCGATTCGTCCCCGGTTATTACCGGGATGTGGAGGACCGGTGGGTGATGACCCGCCGTCCCGGGACAGGTTCAGGTTTTGACGGAAAAAACAATCATAAAACCAAGGAGGCCCTAAAATCAAACAAGCAGTCATCGTAAGCGGAGCAAGAACCGCCATCGGCGCGTTCGGCGGAGGCCTGAAAAGCGTTCCCGCCGCGGACCTCGGCGCCCTGGCCATGAAAGAGACGTTGAAAAAAATCGGGCTGCGCCCGGCGTCCGACCCCCGGACGTCCGAATTCGCGCCCGACGGACTCAAGGACAAGGGACTGACGGAGATCGAAAAAAAGGCGTATGACTGGGACGACTCCCTTCCGCCGGTGTCCATCGACGAAGTGATCATCGGCAATGTGCTTCAGGCGGCCCAGGGGCAGAACCCGGGGCGCCAGGCCATGATCCGGGCCGGGATTCCCAAGGAGACGCCGGCCTTCACCCTCAACAAGGTGTGCGGCTCCGGCCTGAAGGCCATCGCCCTGGCGGCCCAGTCCATCATGACCGGGCAGGCCGACGTGGTCATGGCCGGGGGGCAGGAGAGCATGAGTTCCGCGCCCATGGCCCTGCCCAAGGCCCGGTGGGGACACCGGATGGAGCTGACCGGAACCGGCGACATTTACGACCTCATGGTCTTTGACGGCCTGTACGAGATATTCTACGGCTATCACATGGGCCACACGGCTGAAAACATCGCCGAGATGTATGGCATCACCCGGCGCGAGCAGGATGAGCTGAGTCTTTTGAGCCATTCCCGGGCCATGGCCGCCATCAAGGACGGAACCTTCGCCGGCGAGATCGCGCCGGTGTCCATCCGGACCCGGAAGGGCGAGACCGTGGTGGACGTGGATGAGCGGCCTATGGAAACCTCCATGGAAAAGATGGAAAGGCTCAGGCCCGCCTTTAAAAAGGACGGCACGGTCACGGCCGGAAACGCGTCGGGCATCAACGACGGCGCCGCCGCCGTTCTGCTCATGAGCGCCGAGAAGGCCGAAGAGCTGGGGCTTTCGCCCCTCGTCCGGATTCGCTCCTTCGCGTCGGGCGGCCTGGACCCGGCCTACATGGGCCTGGGACCGGTGCCGGCGGTGAGAAAGGCGCTGAAAACGGCCGGCATGGAGATCGGGGACCTGGACATGATCGAGCTGAATGAGGCGTTCGCCTCCCAGGCCATCGCCTGCATGAGGGATTTGAAAATTCCTGTGGATTTTGCCAACCCGCTGGGAAGCGGCGTCTCAATGGGGCACCCCATCGGATGCACCGGGGCCCGGCAGATGGTGACCGGCATGTATGAGATGGCGCGCAAGGGCCATTCCACGGGATTGGTCTCCATGTGCATCGGCGGCGGCATGGGAATGGCCATGGTCATTGAAAAATAATTTTTAATTTTGATGGCGTCGTAAAAAATCCGATCTACTGCGTTGCAGCGCTTATTTTTAATTGAGGCATACTACATGTATTGCCTCAATTAAAAATAACCACTACGCCTTGTATATCGAATTTTTAACTTAGCCATCCCAAGCTTTTTTACGAGTTTATCAATTTTGACGGGAGACGCATTATGACGAACAGCAGAAAAATCGGAATTCTCGTTTTCTTTGGAGTGCCCGCCATCCTGGGCGGGGGCATTGTGTATTCATTGTTTGGATATTCCTACACCCCTGTGGTGGTTTATGAAATCCTGCTTCTTTTGATCGCGGGCGTGTTTGTAAGCAAATAGTTTGCCAATAAGGGCCGGAATCGGGCTTGCAATCAGGCTTGCGTTTCCGGCCGTTATTTTTTAAGGCGTTATGATAGAAACCGGTTCCCGGAATATGATCCTGTGGTTTTTTTTGGCGCTTTTTCTGGTCTCCCTGTTTGTGCTGGGCAGGCTGATCTGGCCCTTTATTTCCATCGTGGCGCTGGCGGCGGTGGCGTCCGGCGTTTTCAGCCCGTTTTACCGGCTGCTCGCCCGGTTCCTTAAACCCTCTTTGGCCTCTTTTTTGACCTGCGTTCTGATCTTTTTCATCCTGTTTGTGCCCATTGTGTTTTTTGTGGGGGTCTTGTCCAAGGAGGCCTATGACCTGTATGTCATGGCCAAGGGCGCGGTTTTAAGCGATCAGATCCGGGAGCTGATGTCCCGCAGTCACATCCTGGAAAGGGCCAACCTGGCGCTTTCCTATTTCAACGTGGAGATCACCGGGGAGGAGTTCAACAAGGTCGTCTCCGAGGCGGGAAAGGCGGTGGGGCTTTTTTTATACCAGCAGGCCAGCGCCATCGCCTCCAATGTGTTTTATTTTTTGCTCAATTCCTTTTTGATGCTTCTGGTCATCTATTTTCTTCTCATTGACGGGGAGAGACTGGTGTCCTTTATTGTGGATCTGTCCCCCCTTCCCCGGGAACAGGACGAGCGGCTCATCCAGAAGTTCAAGGACATCGCCGGGGCCATCCTGATCGGAAACGGCCTGGGCGGGCTTATCCAGGGCGTGGCCGGGGGAGCGATGTTCATGATTTTCGGGCTCAACTCCCCCTTCCTGTGGGGGGTGATCATGGCCCTTCTGGCGTTTTTGCCTATTTTGGGAATCGGCGTGGTGTTTGTCCCGGCGGCCGTGATCCTGATGATCAAGGGGCGCGTGGCGGCCGGGGTGTTTTTTATTGTGTTTTACCTGGTCCTTTCGGTGTCCATTGAATATATTTTCAAGCCCAAACTGGTGGGCGCCCGTTTGCAGATGCATACCCTTCTGGTGTTTTTCTCCATCATCGGCGGGCTCAAGATGTTCGGCATACTGGGGATCATCTACGGCCCCCTGGCGGCGGCCGCTTTTCTGACCCTGTCCGATATCTACAGCGCCCATTACCAGGCGCTGGTGGAGCCGTTGGAGGGTGGCGGGGAGCGGTGAGCCCTTTCTTTTCTTTTTTTTCTTTTACTTTTTAAACCTTAAAAATCAGGCGCTGAAAAATGACTTATGAATCCAACCTTCCCACGGTGAGCATTGAGCGGGAAATGAAAAAGTCCTATCTCGATTATGCCATGAGCGTCATAATCGGAAGGGCCCTTCCGGATGTCCGGGACGGACTCAAACCCGTTCACCGGCGCGTGCTTTTCGCCATGCGGGAATTGAAAAACGAGTGGAACAAGCCGTACAAGAAGTCGGCCCGCATCGTCGGCGACGTGATTGGAAAATACCATCCCCACGGCGACTCGGCGGTGTACGACGCCATTGTGAGGATGGCCCAGGATTTTTCCCTGCGCTATCCCCTGGTCCAGGGCCAGGGCAACTTCGGCTCCATTGACGGAGACCCCCCGGCCGCCATGCGTTACACGGAAGTCCGGATGATGTCTCTGGCCGGGCACATGCTCAGGGACATTGAAAAAGACACGGTGGGCTTTGTCCCCAACTACGACGAATCCCTGACCGAGCCCTCGGTTCTGCCCAACCGTTTTCCGGCCCTTCTGGTGAACGGATCGTCGGGAATCGCGGTGGGAATGGCCACCAACATTCCGCCCCACAACCTGTCCGAAATCGTGGCGGCCGTCAAAGCCCTCATCGAAAATCCTGAAATCACCATCGAAGAGCTGATGGAGCTGACCCCGGGCCCGGATTTTCCCACCGCCGGCATCATTTACGGAAACAAGGGCATCCGGGACGCCTACAGGACCGGCCGGGGCGTCATCCGGATTCGCTCCAAGGTCGTGATTGAAAAAAACAAGCGGACCGGCAAAAGCGTCATTGTCGTCAACGAGCTTCCCTACCAGGTCAACAAGGCCAAGCTCATCAAAAAAATCGACGACATGATCAAGGCCAGGCAGATCGAGGGGGTCCGATATGTCCGGGACGAGTCCGACCGCCAGGGAATGCGAGTGGCCATCGCGCTGAAGAAAAACCAGATGCCCGAGGTGATCGTCAACCAGCTTTACAAGCAGACCCGCATGGAGGTGAGCTTCGGGATCATTCTTCTGGCGGTGGCGGGCAAAACCCCTGTGGTGTGCTCCTTCAAAGAGCTTTTGAGCCATTTTGTCCTTCACCGCAAAGAGGTCATCCGAAAAAGGACCCTCTTTGACCTGAACAAGGCCGAGGCCCGCGCCCATATCCTGGAGGGGCTGCGGGCGGCGCTGGACCGCCTGGACGAGGCGGTGTCCATCATCCGCTCATCCAAAACCCCGGACGAGGCCAGACAGCGCCTCATGAAAGCCCTGGAGATCACCGACATCCAGGCCCGGGCCATTCTGGACATGCGCCTGCAAAGGCTCACCGGCCTGGAGCGCGAGAAAATTCTGGAGGAGTACGAGGGGCTTTTGAAAGACATCGCCCGCTACCGGGAAATTTTGTCCAACGAGCGCCTGGCGCTCAATATCATCAAAGATGAGCTGGATGAGATCGACGAGGAATACGGAGACGGGCGCCGGTCCCAGATCGTGTCTGAGACCGTTGAGATCGGCGTGGAAGATTTGATCGTGGAGGAGGACATGGTGGTGACCGTCTCCAACACCGGCTATATCAAGCGCAACCCGGTCACCTTGTACCACAGCCAGAAAAGGGGGGGCAAGGGCAAGAAAGCCATGACCGCCAAGGAGGAGGATTTTATCCGCCACCTGTTTGTGGCCTCCACCCACCACACCTTTCTTTTCTTCACCAACCTCGGCCGGGCCTACTGGTGCAAGGTGTACGAGATTCCCATGTCCGGCCGCCAGAGCCGGGGCAGCGCCGTGGTGAACCTGCTTAACCTTCAAAACGACGAAAAGCTCACCACCATCGTGGCGGTTCCCTCCTTTGACCCCGGCCGGTTCATCATGATGGCCACGAAGAACGGCCTGGTGAAAAAGACCGATATCATGGCGTTCAGCCGTCCCCGGGCCGGCGGCATCATCGCGTTGAACCTCGTGCCGGGCGATGAGTTGATCGCGGCCCGGCTCACCGACGGAGACCGGCATATTTTCTTAGGGTCGGCGTCCGGAAAAGTGATCCGTTTCCATGAGTCCGACATCCGGCCCAGCGGGCGAATCGCCAGGGGGGTCCGGGGAATGAAAATTCTCGCCGGCGACAAGATCGTGGGCATGGAGGTGTTAAGCAACAGCCACACGCTTCTGGCGGTCACGGAAAACGGGTACGGCAAAAGGACCGCCATCGAGGAGTACACGGTCCGCAAACGCGGGGGAATGGGGGTCATCACCATCAAGTCCAACCAGAGAAACGGCCGGGTGGTGTCCATTCACCTGGTCCGGGACGGCCAGGAGATGATGCTGATGACCAACGCCGGAAAGATCATCCGCATCGCCATTGAGGATATTTCCATCTTAAGCCGAAACACCCAGGGGGTCCGGCTTATCGCCATTAACCCGGATGAGAAGGTGGTGGACGCCGCCGCCATGTGAAAAAACAATAAACCCAACAGGGCGGCCGCAAGGGCCGCCCCCACACAACGAATTCAAATGAAAACCGAAAATATGAAAATAGGTGTGATCGGGGCCGGCAGCTGGGGAACCGCGCTGGCCGATCTTCTGGCCGTTAAGGGCTTCCGCGTGGACCTGTGGGTCTTTGAGGAAGAGGTGGCGGCCCAGATATCAACGGAACGGGAAAATAAATTTTTTCTTCCCGGGTTCCGGCTTTCCGAAAATATTTTTCCCACCCTGGACATGGCCGAGGCCGCGTCCGGAAAAGACCTGGTTCTTCTGGTGACGCCCTCCCACGTGGTGAGGGAGACGGCCGTCAAACTCTCCGGGATTCTGGACAAAGACGCCATTGTGGTGTCGGCCTCCAAGGGGATCGAGAACAAAACCCGGCTGACCATGTCCGGCATTTTAAAACAGACCCTGGGCCATTTGAAAGAGGAAAATCTCGCGGCCCTGTCCGGCCCCAGCTTTGCCCGGGACGTGGCCATGCGCTTTCCCACCGTGGTGACCGCGGCCTCGGCCGATCCCCAAACCGCGTCGGTGGTTCAGCATGTGTTCGCCTCGCCGTATTTCAGGGTGTACGCCAGCCAGGACATCATCGGCGTGGAGCTGGGCGGCGCCGTTAAAAACGTCATCGCCATCGCCGCCGGCATGGTGGACGGCCTGGGCCTGGGCCTCAACACCCGGGCCGCGCTCATCACCCGGGGCCTGGCCGAAATGAGCCGCCTGGGCATTCGCCTGGGAGCCAATCCCCTCACATTTTCAGGCCCGGCCGGGGCCGGCGATCTCATCCTGACCTGCACCGGGGATTTGAGCCGGAACCACATGGTGGGCAAAAAAATCGGGGAGGGGAAAAAACTCCCGGATATCCTGTCCGAAATGAGAATGGTGGCCGAAGGCGTCAAGACCGCCAAATCCGTGTACAACCTGTCCAGAAAAGTCTGCGTGGACATGCCCATCTCCCACGCCATCTACCACATCCTGTATGACGGCCTGTCTCCCGGAGAGGCCCTGAGCGGCCTGATGAGCCGGGACCTCCGCCATGAGCTGGACGATCCGGTTTGCGACGGCGGGGAGACATTGACTGGTGGATGATTTGATGATTTAAGATTTGGCGATGGGGGTTTAACCCGCTGTTTTCAAATGAGATAAAAAATCGGCAGGGGTTTGAATGCAGACCCGCTGATGAAGGTGATTGAGACAAGGGGCGAATAAATTCGCACCGTCCGTTAAAGAAAAATGGCTATAAAATAGCCACATTATCGAACCTTTTTTAAACCTTCAAAAATGGGGGAGAGTACTGGAATTAGTCAATGTTTTGTTTTTAAAGGAAATATGGATGGCGTGTGTGAAAAGAAACCTGATTTTGGGCTTTCAAAAAACGTCTTTGACAGGGAGTACTGGAAAACGCCTTAGAACGGTTTGATATTATTTGAAAATTTGAGGAGGCTGTCTGAACGAATGACCTGATTAGAAGGGATTGAGACTGATCTACTTCGCCCGGCCCGACAGCGCCATGTGGTCTGAACGAATGACCTGATTAGAAGGGATTGAGACTTATCTGTGGCCTGGAATTGCCTCGACCCTCCGGGGTCTGAACGAATGACCTGATTAGAAGGGATTGAGACCCCGGACGGACGCCACCAGGTCGTCAAATTTTTTCCCGTCTGAACGAATGACCTGATTAGAAGGGATTGAGACTGATCTATATCTGAATATGTTGTCATAATTTTTAATTGTCTGAACGAATGACCTGATTAGAAGGGATTGAGACCTTATATCTCCCGGCCATCGGCCGGACCCTGGCCATCTTGCAGGTCTGAACGAATGACCTGATTAGAAGGGATTGAGACTCTACTGGGAATGAACCAATATAATCTTGATTTATCGTCTGAACGAATGACCTGATTAGAAGGGATTGAGACGTCAGAGTGCGGATACGCATCCATGTCTCTCAACATCGTCTGAACGAATGACCTGATTAGAAGGGATTGAGACTATGTGTTGAGAGCCGATTCCGCGTTGTTTGCGGGTCTGAACGAATGACCTGATTAGAAGGGATTGAGACTTGTGTTAATTTTTTGTCAATAATGTTTTTTTTAAAGTCTGAACGAATGACCTGATTAGAAGGGATTGAGACATTGACATCATCGTACTTATATGGACATCGTCCATATGTCTGAACGAATGACCTGATTAGAAGGGATTGAGACTTGAACCTTTCTTTCCTGTTGAATTTGTCCATTTCTGTCTGAACGAATGACCTGATTAGAAGGGATTGAGACTGGGGGAACTATATCATCTTTAATCATTTGAATTTTAGTCTGAACGAATGACCTGATTAGAAGGGATTGAGACTGTGAAAAAAGTTTTCATTTTTTCACCTCAGTCAAATCAATTGTCTGAACGAATGACCTGATTAGAAGGGATTGAGACCCGGGGGCTCACCACGGCCGCCTGCGTCTGGTTTGTGTCTGAACGAATGACCTGATTAGAAGGGATTGAGACAGATCGTCTTGAAGCTCCGCCAGCGTCGCCATTTGTTTTGTCTGAACGAATGACCTGATTAGAAGGGATTGAGACGTTTTGCTGATCGGCCTGGGCGGAATCGTAAGCCAGAGTCTGAACGAATGACCTGATTAGAAGGGATTGAGACCGGGCCGAACCACAATAAATGGGAAATCCGTTTTATCGTCTGAACGAATGACCTGATTAGAAGGGATTGAGACCAAATATCCAGCACGCTTTCAGCAACATCAGCAAGAAAGTCTGAACGAATGACCTGATTAGAAGGGATTGAGACTGCCACGCCTTTTCGGCGGACACGTAGCAGATATGATCGTCTGAACGAATGACCTGGTTAGAAGGGATTGAGACAGGGGGCGAATAAATCGCCCCATCCGTTGTCCGTGGCAAAGACCCCAGATCACACCGGCTTGGGTTTTTCCGGAGCGGTGGGTTTTATTCGACTTCGGAAAGAATGCCTCGAAAACAACGGACCACGGATCACGGACAAACAGGCGCGAAGCGCTTGTTTACAAGGCCACCCATCCATGCTTTACGGAAAATACGATTTCCACTGCGAGTTTGGAACCGAGGCGGTTCTGCCCCGTTACAAGGGCTCCACATTCAGGGGCGTTTTCGGCCTGGCCTTAAAAAGGGTCGTATGCGCTTTAAAAAGACAGGACTGCAAGGACTGCATCCTGAAAAAAAGATGCGTCTATGCGCGGATATTTGAATCCGTTGATCCGGTGCTTCTGCCCGATGGACGGGTCATCCACTCCCCCCTTCGACCTTTTGTGATTGAGCCCCCGCCGACGGAGACGCGGCGTTTCCCCCCCGGGGCTCATTTTGATTTTTCCCTGCTTCTTTTTGGTGAAACCAACCACAACCTTCCCTATTTTATTTACGCCTTTGACCGGATGGGAAAAACCGGCATCGGGAGCCCGGTGAGCGGAAAAAGAGGGCGGTTTTCCCTCAAAACCGTGTCATCCCGAAACCACGTTATTTTTTCACACGAGAGCCAACAGCTTGATATGGAAAATGCCTTTGTCGATATGGACATTGGCGAGGCCCGCCAAACCCATGATGTTTCCCGGGTCAAAATCACCCTGGAAACGCCCCTTCGCTTCAAGCGCGACAACCGTCTGTCCGCCGACCTCCCCTTTCCGGTTTTCACCCGGATCATGCTCAGAAGGGCCAATATGCTTTTTCACTGCCATGCGCAAGGCCCTCCCCCGATGGATTACCCGGGATTGCTGGACCGGGCCGGGGACGTGGTCATATCCCGATCTTCCCTGCGCTGGTTTGACTGGTTGCGGTATTCCGGACGTCAGGCAAAGGAAATGAGGATGGGCGGTGTCATCGGGAATATTGTTTACGAAGGAAATCTCACCGAATACATGCCTTTGATGGATTTTTGCAAAAAAGTTCACCTGGGCAAGCAGACGGCTTTTGGTTTGGGAAAGTTTGGGGTTGAGGTTTTGGGACGGCCCTTGCCATGAAATAACATCTGCTTGGAGTTTAAAACTATACGCTTTGGGAGTGAATATGGATTCTGAAATGATAAAATCCGGGACCATAAAAATCGCGCTTGCGGCTTTTATGGCAAATTTGGGGTTGCTCGCCGGGCGGGGAGATGGGGACAATGGGTCTTCGACTGCTCATAATTTTGGAGAATGGTCGGTTTTTCTGACAAAGAAAAACAAAGAGAAATTCCCGGGGGAACTGTGCATGCCCGAATGGGGAGAAGGAGAAAGCTTTATTGAGCTTTTGTCTGGATTTATAAATCCCGTCACGCCCATGCGGAAAATAATAAACGCCTCATGGTTTATGGCTCTGGGCATTAAAAACAGTGATTTTCCAGATTCTCTGAAAACCCTTGGCCTTTCAGAAAAAGACAGGCTTTTCCCAATATTGGAAAAAATTTCATTAGAAGACAAAAGGTCGGATCAAGGATATGAATACTGCTATCCCCTTAAACCTGTTTCCAAAGATCACATATTTCCTGTTCCCATAGATGATGAAACGCCGGATTCCAGCGGAAACTATGAGGAGCTGTTTTCGGAGTTTTGCTCCAAAATCGGCGAAATTGGAAATAAGGACAACCTCCATGTCTGGTTTGAGCATTTTGACAGTTTGGTGATGAGATATGTTTCCCAGGCGCCCTCTGTGATTCCCGGGAGAAAACGATCCGACATATCCATTTATGACCATTCAAAAACGACTGCGGCCATCGCGTCCGCGATTTACTCTTTTCATGCGGAAGATGGCAGTTTGGATGATGATTCCATATCGGATTACGACCGAAAGAAATTTTTGATCATCAGCGGGGATTTTTACGGCATTCAAAATTTTATTTTCACCGGGTATGGAGAGTCCGGAAAGTTCAGGTCAAAAATTTTAAGGGGACGATCATTTTTTGTCTCTCTTCTTTCGGAATTAAGCGCGGATATGGTTTGCCGGGAATTCGGCCTTCCCGTGACTTCCACCCTCATCAGCGCCGCCGGGAAGTTTATCATCCTGGCCCCGAACACAGAAGGGCGGCGCGCCAAACTGGATGAGGTTGAAAAAAAAATCAACAATTGGCTCATCAAAATCGCTTATGGCGAGACGCTCATAGGTTTTTCAAGCGTTGAGGCGTCATGCGATGATTTGCTTTCGGCAAACTTTGCCGATACTCTGGATAGAATTGAAATGGCCGGACAGGAAAAGAAATATTCCTGCCTGAACTTAGGTGAGTACGAACAGGCAAATGACGATTATCTGGATCGCTTTAAGGCAGATTATGACCCTCCGTTATGCTCTGTCTGCCACAAAAGGCCATCCACACATCGTCCCCGGGATATCGCCATTGGAGGCGTAAAACTTCAAAAGGCCGCATGCGCCATTTGCAGGGATCATATATTCCTGGGAACAAACCTCGTGAAAAAAGCCAGTCCAAAAGACAACAGGCTGTTTGAAAAAATATTCGGCAGATACCAGCTTGAATTCAAAAACGGCCATATCCACATCAAATGCCATGACAAACTGGTTAAAATATGGGCGTTGTGGGATTCTGGCGAAGCGCCGATATTCACCATAAAGCCGATCAGGGGATATGTCCCCGTCCATACCGCCCCAAAAGACCAGGAAGAACTCCGCCTGCTTGAAAAGTTGAACCACAGGGAGCTTCAGGAAGAAGCCGGATCGGGACGGGAAATTCCCAAAACGCTGAACTATATCGCCTGCATGTCAAAAAACATGGAAGGCGACGCTGTTCGCGGAACCGAGGCGCTTGGAGTCATGAAGGCGGATGTGGACGATCTCGGGATGATCATGTCATGCGGAATAAAGGACCAAGAGAACAATTTGTCCGTGATGGCCGCTTTCAGCAGACAAATGAATCATTATTTCACTGTGTTTCTTCCCGGCTGCCTTGAATCTGAAAAAGCGTATCAAAATATTTACACAGTGTTCGCCGGGGGCGACGATATGTTTCTCATCGGGCCGTGGAATAAAATGATCGATTTTTCATACCAGTTGAGAAACAAGTTTAAACAATATGTTTGCGAAAACCCCGAGATTCATTTTTCTTCCGGGATAACGGTTCATAAGGCCGGCTCGTCCATTGACTCCATCGCGATTCTGGCCGAGGAGGCTTTGGAAAAATCGAAAAACGAATCCAGCGAAAAAAACAGATTCACCAAAAACAGCTTCACCATTTTTTCTGAAACAAAAAAGTGGGCTGAATTTTCCGACTTAATGGCGATCAGGGACAAATTGAAGGAATGGGTGAGCCGAAAATACATTGATAAAGCCATGCTCCACCGGCTGAACCGTTTGATAGAGCTTGCGCGGGAAGAGTTTCACACTATCAATCAGAAGACGATTCACATCGGTGATTTGAAATGCACGAAATGGCGTTTCATGCTTGCCTATACAATTGAAAGAAATATTTCGATAAAAGACAAAAACATTGACGCGGATGAAAAGAAAAAAGAAATAGAGCAAAAAATAGCCGGGTGGATTTATAAATATGCCGGCTCCATGAAAATACCATTGTGGGATGTTTTATATAACTTACGGTAGGAGAATGGCGATGGAGAAAATTCAATTCTGGGAAGACAGAGAAAAGAAACTGGTTCACATAAAATTGTTGTCCGAGGTGGCGGATAAGTTTGCCCGGAAAATAGCCGAGGATAACAAGCGAAACAAAAAAATGAACAAAAGGACACAAATCAGGAAATTTTACGATGAAGTGTCGCATCTGAACATGGAAGCCAGGGAACTGGAGCCGGATGACCCGGACTATGACAGAAGGTGGAACGCGATCCTGGCCCTCGTGAACATGCTGGTCGCAAAAGCCGCGTACGCCAGGGGCCGTGAGCTTATTTCCGGTCATTTTCTGGCATTTATAAAGGATTCTGTTTTAGATATCGAAGAAAAGGATGATTTGAAAGTTTTTGGATATTTTTTTGAAGCTTTCATGGGTTTTTATAAACTGCGCGGGCCTAAAACATAATATCATTCGGCATGGAGGTGGAAATGAAGCTTCTGGATATCAAGGAAATAAAAGGGACAATAGCGCTTAAAAGCGGCCTTCATATCGGCTCCGGCGACAATGATATGAGCATAGGCGGAACAGACAATCCTGTCGTGAGGCATCCCTTCACAAAAGAGCCGTATATCCCGGGCTCCTCTCTCAAAGGAAAGATACGCTCGCTTCTGGAGATGAAATATGGGCTCATGGGAGAAACCGAGGGAGCCCCGGTAAAAATTGGGGATTTGAAAAAATTCAAGGAAGATGGGGATAAGAAAAACTGCAAAAAAATATTAAAACTGTTCGGATCAGGGGCCTCTTCGGATGAGGATGACCAGCAGGCGCTTTCAGAGATAGGCCCCACCCGTCTTTCTTTCGCGGACTGCCCTTTAAATGAAAAGTTCGCCAAAAGAGCGAAAGAGCGGCATATGCCTTTTTTTGAGGTGAAGTCTGAAAACACCATCGACAGAATTAAAGGCACAGCACGAGATCCAAGAACTGTGGAAAGGGTTCCGGCGGGCGTGATTTTTGATTTTTCCGTTTCTATCAAACATTTTGAACAAGACGATTATGAAGGAACAGAGAAAATCCTGCGCGACGGGATTCAACTCTTAGAATCGGATGCCCTGGGGGGCAGCGGCAGCAGGGGATATGGAAGAGTGACGTTTGACTCCGACGATTTAAAGAAAAATGACAAATAATCAAGAGTCCGATCATCTTCTGCGGAACGGGGGGAATGAAATTGGAATTTTATGAAATTATCATAGAGCCCTTATCGGCTTTTGGAACTCCTCTCAAAGGTGACACACTTTTTGGGCAATTCTGCTGGCAGGCGTCTTATCAAACAGAACTTCTCAGCTCAAAGTTTGAAGATGTCATCGCCGAATACGCAAAGAAGCCTTTTATTGTTTTTTCATCCGCCTTCCCGGTTTTTACGGATCCTGAAAAAGTGTATCTGCTCAAGCGCCCGGATATCCCGGCGTATATGATTTTTCAAAGGAAATCAATGTGCCGGAGGGAATTTCGGGAAAAGGCCAGGAAAAACGGGAGAAAAAACTGGATTCCCGTCAAACAGGATTTAACGGTTGATTTAAAAAAAATAGATGACGACCCATATGATGATTTGTTCAGGCAGGCGGACCAGGCGCGCAACTCCATCAACAGGATCACCGGCGCGACAGGGAAAGATCATTTTGCCCCGTATATGACCCATATCCGTTTCTATCGGCCGGGAATCCGGCTTGTCATATTCGCGCTCATTGACACCGCCCAGACCGATATTGAAAGAGTGGGTCGAGGATTGGAAGGCATTGGGAAATATGGCTTCGGCAAAGACGCTTCCACCGGTATGGGAAGGTTTAGAATCCTGGAAAAAAATAAGCTGCGCCGCCATGACAATAAGAATGTAAAGGCCATATACACGCTTGCTCCCTGTGTGCCCGCCGGTTCATTTTTTTCAAAAGAATACTTTAAGCTGTTTGTCAGATTTGGAAAACATGGAGATCGCCTCGCCGTTTCCCGGAATCCTTTTAAAAAACCGGTCATGATGGCGGACGAGGGAGCTGTGTGTCAATTGGGCGAAGATCAATCGGTTTTGGATCAGCCCTACATCGGAAAGGCGGTGACCCATATATCTGTCGCAGAGGAGAAAACTGTGGCCCAGGGTTACGCCCCTTATTTGCCTGTAAAAAATTGGGAATGATATGAAAGAAATATTCAAATGTTTTATAAAGACACTGGCCCCTGTGCATATCGGATGTGATGAGGTGTATGAGCCCGCCGGTTTTATGATAGATGAGCAGGCGCATACGCTGATATCTTTTGATCCCATCGCTTTTATTTCAAGCCTGGATGATCTGGAAAGAAACAAATTTATGTCCCTTTGCCGGCGAGGCGATATCTCATCAATTCTGGAAACATATCAATTCCTGAGGGGAAGAAAATATCCCGGGAAGGAGGTTGAAGTTTCCACAGGTTTTATCTCCCATTATCAGGACACTTTGTCGATTCCGCTAAATGATAAAAGAAGAATTCAAGAGAGACTGAACCGCTTTGAAATATCCAGAACGTCTTTTCTGCCGGGAGACAACAGGCCCTATATCCCAGGCTCATCAATCAAAGGCGCCATAAGAACAGCGTGCTTAAACCGGCTGAGCCAAAATGAAAAACTTACCCGGGAAAAAGGAAGATTCGCCGCAAGAAATCTGGAGAAAAAATTGCTGGACGGCGGGTCATTTGACACAGATCCCTTCAGGATGCTTAAGGTTTCCGATTTTATGCCGGTCGGCGGCATAAAGACAAAAATCGCATATGCTGTAAATGAAAAAAAGAAGCCATCCATACACGAAGCGGGCGGTCCGTACCAGATTTTAGAAATTATTTTGCCGGGCTGTGTTTTTGAAGGATTAATCACCATTGAAAAGCCTTTAAAAGAATCCGGGATCAGACGTCCATTATCCCTGGATTTTTTATTGGGAAGTTTAAATCTGTTTTATGGAAACGAAAAATTGAGGGAACAAAATGAGCTTCAGAATATCAGCCTGTCCCATTCATTTAAATTCGACCGCGATGCCATTCCCATAAGAGTCGGGCGGCACTCCGGAGCCGAGTCTGTGACAATAGAAGGTCACAGGGACATAAGAATCAAGGGATTTCAAAGAGGGAAAGATAAATTTTATGACCATGCGACGACCTTCTGGTTTCTGTCGGAATATCCAAAAGCAAAAGACAAATCAAATCTTTTGCCCTTCGGATGGGCGCAGATGTCACAATTGACGGAAGACTTGGGGAAAGAGTTTTCTGAAAAGGAGCGGGTTTGGGGTGAAATAAAGGAAAAAGAGATTTTAAAGCGGGAAGAAGAGATTGAAAGACGGAAACAAGAGTTTCTCCAGGAACGCGAATTAAAAAAAGCCAGGGAATCGCAGGAAAGAAAGGAGGCCGAGGAGGCCGCGAGAAAAAAAGCGGAGCTTGAGTCCATGTCTCCTGAAGACAGGGCGATTGAGGAGCTTAAGGGTTTTGAGGGCATGACTGAGGCCGAAGCAAAGGTGGTGGAGATTTACAACAGTTTGAATGAATTTTCGGATGAAAAAAGGCTGGCGGTCGCGCAAAAACTAAAAGATTACTGGAAGTCAATTGATAAATGGAAGAAAAAAAGCTGCTCAAAAAAACAGTGGAAAAAAGTCTCCACAATCAAGGGGATAGTGGGAGATTAGGTTGCAAGATGAAACAAGTGGGGTTTGGTTTATATGGATAATTTAATCATGAATGCTTTGACGCAAGCAGCTCCTTACGTATTGGAATTCTTGAAATCAGTAGCCGCAGGCGCCGGGGCAACGTCTCTGCTTGACTTGATAAATGGTATAAAAAATAAAACAACTGATAAGGACCTAGAAATACTAAGAAATTTTTTAAGCGATATTGAAGTTGTTTTAACTAAGACATTGGAAAAAACATCCATTGAATTAGAAATTCCAAATAAGAAAAGTTGGCGAGAAGAATGGTTAAAATCGATTTTCTGCGGTCGTAGTTCCGATATGGAAGAGCAGATTTGTTATTTGCCAAATTTTAGTCCTGTTGCTGAATTGCGAAAAACAATTGAAAACGATATGTTAAGATTAAATTATGGTGATGGTAAACGTTTGGAATTTATAAAGGAATTCAACGCCAGATTGGTTTCAATAAATACAGATAAGATAGATAAGGTTTCCATAGAAAGATGTGATTATTCCAAAGATAGTAATCTCCAGGCAATAGCTGATTTCAAACATAAGAAAAGCGACGGATTAGTTAAATCGTTAAATGATATTTATATTGAACCGTATGCTGAAAAAGTCGATTCGTCATATTGGACACCTCATCAAAAAGATTCAGGTAATAGAATTAATGAGGCGTCAAGTTTACTTAAAAGATTTTTATCAAAAATCACAAAAAATTTTTCGGATAGAATTTTATTTATCGGAGCAGATTTTGGCGTGGGGAAAACCACTTTCTTAAGAATGGAAGCTTCAAAGATGGCAGAGAGCTTTATTAAAAGGTTGGATGGTTTTTATCCGACCTTTTTTGATTTAAACAACTTCAAATCAAATACTCACGCGAATATGGATTTAAAGCTAAAAGAGCTAAACCTTTTAAACAAAAATTGCCCCAAAACATGCCTGTTTTTAGATTCTTTAGATTCCATGATTTCCGGTGATTCGGACACTTTCGAGAATTTTATGTATTCGATTAAAAATATAATAATCAATGGTTTACCTTTCGGGTCCAAGGCGGTCATAGCATCAAGATTTATATTTGGACCATTTGGTCACGTTGCGGAATATATAAGGAATAGTGGCGACCCTGATGCTGATGCGCCTACTGATGAATTTTTAAAATTATCTGTTTTCAGTCAATGTCATTAACTTAAGCGATTAAAATGAATATTTTTATTGATTTTTCAGGCAGTTATGATATTTCTGCTTTAAAGTTTTCAAACCATTCTTTTGCTAAAAGGAGAAAAAAATGTCAAGAAAAGTTGAAAAGTCACGTCGCCACGGCACGGATATTGCTTTGCAAAATCTGTGCCAACCTTTTCAAAAATCTCAATAAAATCATTCATTCTCATGATTTTCTTCAAAAACACAGATTTTCTGAAAAAGATTTCCAGAGAAACAGACTTCTCACATTCCCCACACTGATCCATTATTTCTTAAGCCTGCCCAAAGGATCCTATCAGGATGAACTGGATCGTTTTTATAAAACCATGCTTCATCTGGACGGTTTTGAACGCATGGTCTCAAAAGCCGCATTGTGCAAGGCCCGAAAAAAACTTAAACACGAGGCTTTTATAGAACTCAATCGGCTCTCCAACCGCTTCTTTTATGAAAACATGTCGCCTGAAACATGGCGCGGATTTAACCTGCTGGCCATTGACGGCTCTACCTTGGCCCTTCCCCATGAAAAAGAGATCACCGATCATTTCGGGGTCCTGAAACCCACAAAAGGCAAACCCCGCCCCATGGCCAGAATTTCCCAGATGTTCGATGTCATCAATAAAACCACAATCCACGCCGCTATCAGCCCGCTTGAGAACGGTGAAAGGGAGCTGGCGGCGGATCATTTTCTGAATCTCCTGCCCCAGGACCTGATTCTTCTGGATCGCGGCTATCCAGCCTACTGGCTTTTCAATTTGATATTATCGCTCAACGCCAATTTCTGCGCCCGAATATCAAAAAAATGGAAAATAATCCAAAAGTTCTCCAAATCCGGCAAAAAGGAAAAGATTATCCGCTTAAAGGCCCCGTCCTCCTCAATCTCCCAGTGCAAAGAGATGGGCCTGGACATCAAGCCTTTGAAATTAAGGTTGATCCGGGTGGAACTGAAAAACGGCGAAACGGAAATTCTGATCACATCCTTAACCGACGGTCAAGCCTTTCCCGTTCATATATTCAAAGATCTGTACCATTTGCGATGGCCCGTCGAAGAAGATTACAAAGCTTTAAAATGCCGGATCGAGGTTCAAAATTTCTCCGGAAAGTCCGTTTTGTCTGTTTATCAGGACTTCCATTCAAAGGTTTTATCCAAAAATCTCACTGCTATGACGGCGCATCCGGTCAAAAAACAGATCAGGAATAAAACCAGGGGCCGAAAACATCCTTATCAGATCAACTTTACCCAAGCCCTTTCCAAGATGAAAATCGCCATGGTTTTATTGTTCAATCAGCCGGCCAAGGCGGTCGAAAAACTAATATCCGGCATTCACCATATTTTCGTTGAGACAATCGAACCCATTCGCCCCGGAAGAAGTTTTCCGCGAAAACATAAAATCAGGCCCAGGGCCTTTTACCAAAACTACAAACCCATTGCTTAAGTTAATGACATTGTGTTTTCAGTGATGGACAAATTAGAAAGTGGGTGGAAAATTTAGAAGACGCTTACCCGCCGGAGATAACTAACACGGCGAAAAAGAACATTACTCTTTTGAATGGAAAATATTTTGATAATCGTGGAGTTGATGAAAGAGAATATAGGAAACCTTTAATCCTATGGATGTTTTCAAGACTCGGCAAAGATTCACATAGTTTTCTGGATGGAAGCCTCAAATCTTCAACGGTAAAAACCGAAATTTACTTGAGTAATATTAACGAATTCTTGAAGAATAATATGGATTGTTCATTTAACGAAGAATCTATGAATGAAGAAACTAAGGTCAGAATTTTATTACAAAAACTGTCGATGTTGCAGTTTAATACCATTAATGGGGAAAATAACGCGCATAGCGATGCGCTTAATATTGATGTTCTGAAGAAGTATCATAGCGTTTTTTTTGTAATTAACCACGACAATTTTAGATTTTCTCACCCAACAATACAAGAATATTTTTTGGCCGAGTTCATTTTAAGCGTTTTTATTAATATGAGCCAAAAAATGGAAAATTTTAAAAACAAAGTTTATCTGTCCTTATGCGAGATTGGTGTTGAGACCATTGATTTTTTGTTCGACTTGACGAGGCTTTTGATTATGAAGACAGGTGACGGGGAAAATCCCTTTATGATTCCTTTCCTAAAGTCATATCTTTTCGATAATTCTGAATATCTTTACAGAGAAAAAATTTCTAAGAACCCAAATATGTTCAGGAATGGCTTAGCCCTTGTTGCTAAGAAAATAATAAAAAACCGCCGCCCCATATTATTTGACAAAGATTTATCTCGCGATATTATCGAAGAGTATAAAATGGAATATTTTGTTTTGGGAAGAAAAATTTCAGACTACTGTCATGTCAAGCGTCAAAGGTCGGATAAAGCCGACGCAGTTTTATTCGTGCGTTTTCAGATGTGAATTGCCAATTTACTTTGGCGTTTTTATTGTTTCTGGCTTTTTGCCATGCGCACACTTCCTTTTTCACGGTTCCAATATCGTCAATTCTTCTGTTTAAACACTGCCCAATGAGAACATTTAATTCTATTTCAGCCATGTTTAGCCAACTTCCGTGCTTTGGAGTATACACAAAATCAAATCTGTCCCATATTTTTTTTGCCGTATGCGGTCGAAAAGTTTCATATAGAGCGCCAGGAGTATGTGTGTTCAGATTATCCATAACCAGCGTTATCTTTTGGGCTTTTTCATAAGCCAGGGCAATTTCTTTTATAAAAAATGCCCAGTCTTTTTTTGTCTTTCTCTCAGTAATTTTTACCATTCGGTTTCCCGCCAGAGGCTCACATGCCATGAAAATATTACACACCCCGCAACGCTTGTATTCATAATCATGCCTCGCCGGTTTGCCGGGTGACGCTGAAATAGGAATTTTTGTTTCTCCAATCAATTGTTTTGGCGATTCATCCATGCATATCACTGGAAACTTTGTATCAAATGGACGTTTGTAAACATCCAAAACTTTTTCCATATGAGCGACAAAGTGGCAATTTTGTTCCGGCGGTATTACCCATCCTTTACGCAACCATGGTTTGATTTCGTTTTTTTTAAAATGCCACGAATAGTTTCATGGGATATACTTTCAATATAATCAAGCTTGACAACCTTTTCTGCCAACAAACGCAAAGTCCATCTGGAAAAACCCTCTGGAGCCTTGCTGCAGCTCAGCGCAACCAAGCGTGCCTCAAAATCTCCGTCAGTTTTCTTTTTGTATATACGACTTCCTTTTTTTCCGTTCAGTGTAATATCGATACCATCTTCGACAAAACGTTTTTTCACGCGATCAATTTTCTTCATGCTGACATTCAGAATTTTTGAAAGCTCTTTGTTTTTAGAGCGATTTTTCTGAAATTCACCATCATCACATCCAAGCAAAATTAATGCGTTAAGAATCTTTTGAGACTTATGCTTTCCCTTTGATGTGAGCGCCATAAGATTTTTTCGTTCAGCTTGTGTCAAAGTTACGATATATTTTTTCATAATACGCCCTCCTTTGGCAATTATGAAAACCATAGCATATTTTATACGACTTTACAAGCTTGACATGACACTACCCAATATATAGAGAGAAGTGGATCGCATTTATAGTTTTATGCGCTATTTTATCTATGAACTCATCTTTGCCTGATTTCTGCGGTGAAACAGATGATGAAGTGATGGATATTTTAAAAATCCTTTTCGACGACACATCTGAAATTCCAGATTGGGGGAAAAAATATTTTTGGTGTTTGGATGGATTTAACGGTCTCCACTTGTCAAATAAAGTTTTGAATGGAGCGGTCTTTACGGATTCAGAGTTGAATAGCGCCGAATTCATCAATTCTGATTTAAGGAGCGCTGATTTTAGTAGAGCAACACTTAAGGGCGCGGATTTTTCAGGAGCAAACCTTGAAGGCGCATTTTTCTATAAGACGGAACTTGAAGGAGCTTACTTTGACAATGCCAATTTGATTTCAACAAACTTTGTGGAGGCTGATTTAACTGACGCTTCATTTAATAAAGCAAACCTTGAAGACACTTTAATAGATTCTGCAATCATCAAAGGCACAAATTTTACGGATGCAGATTTTACAGAGGCAACATTTTGTCGAAACATTCTTGGTGAAAGTGAATTTGCTGATTTAAAGAAAAGACGTGGGGCAATTTTGGTGCTACCCGATGAGAGCGAAGATGTGACCGCGAAAAATCAAGAGAATGCTGAAAGATATGTGCCAGAAAATAAGCTTATAACATTAAAAGATGGTATATTCAGTGGGGCGAATTTCAAAAATGCAACTTTAGATGATATTCAAAAAAATGATGCCACAATTCTTGGAGGGAGAAATATTCCAAAATAGTGTTATGAATGACAGGTGGAACTGTGAAAAAAATATTTATAAGTTATAAGAGAGAAAACGTTAAAGATGTTAAGAAGCTTGTTGAGTATTTAATGATTGGCGGAATTCGTATCTGGCAGGATGTTGATTCTCTTGATCTTGGCAATACGGAAAGTCAGATTAAAAAGGCTATTCAAGAAGAATGCTCCGGGATTGTTTTTTACGCCACAAAAGAAAGTATTAAATCAGATTTTATTTTAAATGTTGAGTTAAGGGAAGGCGCTCAAAGGTTAAGGCGTGATTCAAACTTTAAAGTGATACCTGTTTTTGAAGAAGATAAAGCGAAAGTTGATGATGCTTTGAGGGGAGTTTTTCATGGAAATTTATCCTCTTTAAATGGGATAATCATAAAAAAATATAATTCTGCGTTTGAATATTTTAGAAAGTTAAGAAAGATATTAGTAAAGAATGCTTTTAGCCAAACCTCTGGGGAGATCACCTTTTCGATTATGACTCGCCAGCGAACACCGGGCAATTTAGGAACTACTTTGGATTTAGACTGGAGCAGACCATTTTCTTTTAATGATTTTTTTTCACAAAAGGCATGGGATGATGTTATAAAACCAGCGCTATCAGATATTAAAGATATATTGCTGGAGTTTGGCATTATGGATCTAAAAATATTTTCCAAAGCGCATTTGACTGTGGGTTTTGCATTTGGGTCTATTTTTAATCAGATTACTGGATTTAATTTTGCGCTTGATCAAAGAGACGAGTGGTGGGGAACTTATCAAGAAGAGGATGCTTACGAATATTTAGATGTTAAAATCACTCCTGATGATATTTCATCCAGAGAAGTTGCTGTTAATTTATCAATAAGCCGTAATATTGACTATGAAAAAGGGGAATTCATTAAACAAACCAATAAATCTTTCAGGGCTGAAATATTATGCACTCCAAAATCTGGCATATCCATAGTATCGATTAAAAATGGAAGTCAAGCGAAATCAATATCGAAACAGATATGTAATACAATAAGAAAAACGAAAGAAAACTATGGCATTACAGATTTTCATATTTTTTCTGCGATACCATTGGGGTTAGCTTATCTAATAGGATCGGATTTAAATGCTTGCGGGCGAATTCATCTGTATGAATATGACAAAGAAGAGTCAGGTAAATATTTTCCATCATGGATTCTTTAGAGAATTGGAAAATATTCATGTAGGGAATCAGCAGAGACATGATATCCAATTCTCATAATTTTCGAGAATGATAGAAAATGCCCTTAAACGGTTTTAGTTTTCAGGCAGAAAATTATTGATTATGGTAAAATTATTCAATAAAAATATTTTTTGATATTTTATTCAATAAAATCAAATTATTGATTGTTCTATGCCGCGCTGTTTTCGCCCTTTGAATAGAATTTGTGCCGGGGGGAAAGCCGATTACCGTTCTTTGAAAAAAAGTGTAAACGTTTGATATATAAAATTAAATTCAGGAATCGGGATTGGAACGTGAGACCGGATAGATACGGGATTGAGACTTTTCCCACGATTTCCCGGAACTCGCCCATGGCGGTATTGGAACGTGAGACCGGATAGATACGGGATTGAGACGAAAAGGGGGAATAAATGAGCGCAGATAATTGGGAATTGGAACGTGAGACCGGATAGATACGGGATTGAGACTCGTTGCGCTGACTGCGGCGCGGCGTCCACGGATTATTGGAACGTGAGACCGGATAGATACGGGATTGAGACTCCCAGATTCAACAGCGTCCGTTTTTAAAAACTCTGATTGGAACGTGAGACCGGATAGATACGGGATTGAGACACGGGTCCGGCTGTCTGGCCGCAAGTGTCACGGCGATTGGAACGTGAGACCGGATAGATACGGGATTGAGACACCAAATTTATTGAGGCGTCATAATGTCAAAAAATTATTGGAACGTGAGACCGGATAGATACGGGATTGAGACATTATCATTTTTATTCCGTCCTTTCAGTTTCAACCGATTGGAACGTGAGACCGGATAGATACGGGATTGAGACGATTTGTGGTAATCTTGTCGGTCAGGTAAAGCCGAAATTGGAACGTGAGACCGGATAGATACGGGATTGAGACTTTTTTGGAGCATCCACCCCCGTCGTCCCCGGCGTATTGGAACGTGAGACCGGATAGATACGGGATTGAGACAATCATAGGTTGTCATTTCGCCACCCCGGTGTCCTATTGGAACGTGAGACCGGATAGATACGGGATTGAGACCAACAAAAACCCCCACATTTTCAGGCACATTGGCGGATTGGAACGTGAGACCGGATAGATACGGGATTGAGACTTGTATCCGTACTGGTTAAGGGCGTTTCTCTGATGATATTGGAACGTGAGACCGGATAGATACGGGATTGAGACTAACGTCAGCGGGGTTGTGGGCGTGAACGGCATACCATTGGAACGTGAGACCGGATAGATACGGGATTGAGACTTATGCTCGTCAAGCCTTGTGACGATTTGTGTGCATTGGAACGTCAAAAAATAAAGGACGATAAACGACGGGCACACTCAGTGTTTTGTCCTTGGCAAACACCACAGATCATGCTGGCTTAAATTTTGCCTGGGCCGGGGATTTATTCGACTGGGTTCAGTGTGGCTCGAAAACAACGGACAATGGACAACGGACACACGCGAAGCGTGTCGTTCGACTGTAGACCCGCTAATGAAGGGGATTGAGACGCGAAAACCCGAACCTCAACCTCAAGCTCCTTCGGGTTCGAATGCAGACCCGCTAATGAAGGGGATTGAGACCGGGGCGAATAAATTCGCCCCGTCCGTTGTCCGTTGGAAGACCACAGATAATGTAAGCTTGGGTTTTTCCGGGGCCGGGATTTTATTCGACTGGGTTCAGTGTGGCTCGAAAACAACGGACAAAACACGCGAAGCGTGTCGGGGGCGCCTCCGGCCTTGCAAAATCCAGGGAAAATGTGTGTGTTTGAATCGAATTATACACCAATAAAGGGGCGTGTATGAGAAGCAATATCATTATTGATGACCATCTTATGAACGAAGCCATTGAGCTGACCCGTTTAAAAACCAAAAAAGCGGTGGTTGAAAGCGGCCTGCGTCTTCTGATCCGGATGAAAAAACAGGAGCGGATCAAAGATCTTAGGGGCAAACTGAAATGGGACGGCGACCTGGAAAAGATGAGGCGGGATGAATGATACTGGTGGACTCCTCGGTTTGGATTGATTATTTCAACGGCTGGAGCGTCTGGCAGACGGATATGCTGGATCGCCTGCTTTAAGGAGATATCTCATGGTCGCTCAAAAGATACCCCCCATTCACCCCGGGGAGATTTTAATGGAAGAATTTCTCAAGCCCATGGGGCTCAGCCAAAATAAAATCGCTCTGGACATTCGCGTGCCTCCCAGGAGAGTCCATGAGATTATTTTGGGGAAAAGGCGGATCACGCCTGACACCGCGTTGAGACTGGCGAAATATTTTCATATGTCTCCGCAATTTCGGCTTGGCCTTCAGATGGATTACGATCTGGATGTGGCCGAGGATTTGTTTTCGGAAAAAATCAATCAGGAGGTTCGGGAATACCGGAAAGCGGTCTGAACGCTTGAGAAGGAAACGTCTCATCTTTGTGGAAAATCGCCTGAAGCGACGGACAACGGACAAAACACGCGAAGCGTGTCAGGAGGGGGCGAATGGCTTCGCCCCGTCCGTTGTCCGCAGTGGGTTGTCCGTTGGAAGATCACATATGACTCCGGCTTGGGTTTTGCCGAGGCCGGGGTTTTATTCGACTTCGTGGAATATTAAGTGGAAAAACGAACCGCGTATAGAAGACTGTCTGCTCTAAATTAATATTTCATATGAAATTTGAATGGGATAAAGAAAAAGAGCGCCATGATGATTTGTCTGAGGAATACGATTTTGATTATTCAAAGGCAACGAGGGGAAAGTATTTTAAGCGTCTGTTAAAGGAAGGATCCAATGTGGTTATTCTTGATCCTGACATTGCCAGAGCCTTCCCGAACTCCTTCGCTGTGAACGAGGCATTAAGGTCCCTGATTGAAAGCAGGCGGGATTGAGACAAGGGGCGAATAAATTCGACCCGTCCGTCTTACAACTTATGCGCGCTCTTTATTTAAAATACCCAAAATTCCAGACACTGTCTGGAAAATTGAGCTGGTCAAAATATTGTGAACTGCTCTCCGTATCCGATGACCTCGCGTGATCATTCCGAAAAAAGAGCTGCTTGAACAGGAGTTGAGGCTTTTATTGGAGGAACATGAAAGTGACTGAACCGTAGAATATCTCCGTTGCAAGCCCGCAAATCATACCGGCTTTGGCTTTTCCGGGGCCGGGTTTTATCCGACTTCGGAAAGAATGGCTCCAAAACAACGGACAACGGACAACCGACGACGGACAAAACACGCGAAGCGTGTTTTCAAAAAAGCCCCGCCTTAAGCCAAACCATCGCCAGTTCCAGAAGTTTCACATCATCCTGCCTCGCGGCGTCCATGAGTTCCGAAGGGGCGTCGATCTCACGGTGGCCGCCCTGCTCAAAGACCAGGGCTTTGAAGGAATCGAGATCGTAAAAGGCCATGTGGGCCATTTTCTGGGCCGCCAGGCCCAAAGGGCCGGGGTGGGACGTGTTTTTCAGGCTGATGATCTCAAGCATGAGATCGTTTAAGCGGTTGTATTCCGAAAGCCCCTGGTCCCGGATCCAGTCTTCGGGGGTCCGGTCTTCGGGGGTCCGGGAGCCCCCCTTTTCAAATCCCCGGCAATGGGCCTCTTTGACCAGGGCGTAGTGGACGGCGGTCTCCCCGGTTTCCCGGGACCGCGACACGGCCCGGGCCAGGGGATACATGCGGCATGAGGACGGGCGGTCCTCATACACGGCGCACCCGTCGGGCGTGACAAAGGGGCAGAGCAGGGTTTCTTCGTCGGCCGGTCCCAGGGTCAGGACCGGGAGCCCGGTGGCCGGGCCGGTGTTAAGAAGCCCGAATCGCTCGATGAATTCGCGGGAGGCCATTTCCAGGCGGTTTCTCAGTCTCAGGGCGTCGTAGGGCGTCAGGGACTGGCTTAAATCCCGGCAGCATTCGTTAAAGCAGGGAACATCCGGGCCGCAGGAGAAGCAAAAGGCCTCCCGGGCGTCTATGGGCTCCATTTCGTTCTGGGTCATGGGTCGCGCTCCTTTTTTTTCGGGGCGGACGCGGGGCCGCCGGCCGGCGCCAGGACCTCCATCTCAAAATCCCCTATATTGCGTTCATCGGCGTTGAATTCCACCCCGATCAGATAAAGCGTTCGCTCCTGATCCAGGAACCGTTCATAATATTTTTTGTTCCTGATCCGGACCAGGGTTTCAAAGGCGTTTCGGACTTCGAAGTTGGGATAATCCAGGGTGTAAAGGCCTGTTTCGGCATCATAATCTTTGATGGTCAGATAGCCGGTTTGAAACAGGAGGGGAACGGCGGCCAGATTTTCGATCTCATAACTGGAGAAAGAGGACTCGCTGACTTCCAGGCGCTCCAGATTTTGAACATCGTAATCCGTTTCTTTGATGAGGTTGATGAGAAAAGCCGGGGTCCCGGTTTCAAACCAGTGGAAGCTGAATTTTTTCTGATCCAGAAACAAAAGCGTTGAGAATGGATTGTACACGCGAATGTCTTCCTCGGAGAACCGGTATCCGTTGTACCAGAATTCGATTTTTTCCAAAAGGGCGTCCCGGCCGAGCCCCTCTTTTTCGCCCGCGTCCCGGATATGATCGGAGAAACAGGACTCCAGCTCTTTTTGCGTGATTCCCAGCATGTCCGAAAATCTCATGTCCATGGTGATGTCTTTGAGGTTGTTTAAACCTGAAAACACGCCGACTTTGGAGAATTTGGACACGCCGGTGAAAAATATGAAATGGGTGTGCTCATCCATTTCTTTGAAAATGGAGTAAAAGGACCGCAGAAACCTCCGGTTTTCCCGGTAGAGGTCCGGATCGTCCAGGCAGTCTGTGAGGGGCTTGTCATATTCATCGATCAAAACCGCCACTTTGCCGATTTTGGAAATTTTTCGGATCAGCTCCCGCATGGCCGGCGCGGTCTCGTTTTGGTGGACTTTCACGCCATGGGCGTCGGCGATGTGTTCGATGTGTTCCCGGATGTAGTCCTGGATGTCCCCCGGGGTTTTGCACAACGCGCCCCCGAGGCTGATTTTAATCACCGGGCGCCGGGGCCATTCATAGCCGGACGTGTGGATCCAAAGGCCCTCGAACAGATCTTTTGAGCCGTTGAATATTTCGTTTAAAGTGGAAACCAGAAGGGATTTGCCGAACCGGCGGGGCCGGGACAGAAAATAAGCCTTTCCGGTGGTGATCATTTCGTGTATTTTCCGGGTTTTGTCAATGTACACATACCCCCGGCGGCGTATTTCCTCAAACGTCTGCATCCCGATGGGCAGTTTTTTTCTTTCTTCGGCGGATGTCATGGGGGTCCTTCGCGTGTTTCCGGTTTCCAGGAAGTTTTATGGAGAAATACCACATCTCAGGCCGGGCGTTCAAGGAAAATCTCGGGGTCGGCCCGCCGGGTTCGGACGGGCCGGGGGCGCCCGCGCAAAACGTCCTTGACTGTTCGCCCCTGCTGGTTTATTAATACGAATTCTTAAAAACCATTGGACTGTGATTTGTTTTCACGAAAGAGGGCGCGACGCTATGAGAGTTTCCATCGCTTTGGCTGGAAAGGGGGGGACCGGCAAAACCACGCTTGCCGGGATGCTGATCAAATACTTAAGGCTTAAACAAAAAACGCCGATTCTGGCCGTGGACGCGGACAGCAACGCCAACCTCAACGAGGTGCTGGGGGTTGAGATCGCGGGCACGGTGGGGGGCGCCCGGGAAGAGATGAAAAAAGGGGACGTGCCTTCGGGCATGACCAAGGATGTGTTCATGTCCATGAAGCTGGAGCAGTCCATCGTGGAGGCCGGGGATTTTGACCTGGTGGTCATGGGCCAGCCCGAGGGGACCGGCTGCTACTGCGCGGCCAACACCATCCTGACCAATTTCCTGGACCGGCTCATTGAAAATTATCCCTATATCGTCACGGACAACGAGGCCGGCATGGAGCACATCAGCCGCCTGACCACCAAAAATGTGGACGCGCTGCTCATTGTGGCCGACGCCTCAAGGCGGGGGCTTCAGGCCGCCATCCGCATTCGCGACCTCGCCGAGAATCTCAACATCGGGGTGGGCAAATCCTGGGTGGTTTTAAACCGGCTCAAAGGGGAGCCCGACGAGGCGGTTTTAAAAATTTTAAAGGAGCAAAATGTCCACCTGGCCGGTGTGATTCAGGATGACCCGGAGGTGTATGACTTTGATCTCGCGGGCCGGCCCACCATTGAGATGTCCGATGACAATCCCGCCTTTGTCGAGGCATGCGGGGTGTTCGACCGGATTTTTTCGGAATCTTCATCCACATAAAAAAATGGCGAAAAGTGGGATTATATGAGAAAAACAGGTTTTTTATACGACGAGCGCTTCCTGGCGCATAAGACCGGGCCGTTTCATCCCGAGGTCCCTGAAAGGCTCACCGCCATTCAGCAGGGGATCAAAGACGCGGGGCTCATGGACAAGCTGACCCGGATCGAGGCCGAGCCCGCCGACATGAAATGGATCGAGGCGATCCACACCCAGTACTACATCAAGAATTTTAAAGACGCCTGCCTGGCCGGAGAGAAGATTTTTTACTGCCCGGACAACCAGATGTGCATGAGCACCTTTGACGCCGCCCGTCTGGCGGTGGGGGGCATACTGCGTGTGACGGATATGGTGATGGATGGCCGGCTGGACAACGCCTTTTGCGCGGTGAGGCCCCCGGGCCATCACGCGGAGACGGACCAGGCCATGGGGTTTTGCTATTTCGCCAATGTGGCCCTGGCCGCCCGGTACCTTATCGACAAGTGGGGGATCAAGCGGGTGGGCGTCGTGGATTTCGACGTGCATCACGGAAACGGCACCCAGCATATTTTTGAGCAGGACCCGTCCGTGTTTTACTATTCCATCCATGAGCACCCGTCCTTCGCCTTTCCGGGCACCGGCCGGGAGTTTGAGGACGGAAAGGGCGAGGGCAAAGGGTTCACGAAAAACTCGCCGATTCTTCCAGGCGGCGGGGATGAGGAATACAAAAAAAGTTTTGAAAATGATCTGTTTCCGGCCTTTGACGCCTTCAAGCCGGAGGTCATCATCGTGTCCGCCGGGTTTGACGCCCACGTGGAGGACAACATGTCCCGGATCAATCTTTCCACCGGCGGGTTTTCATGGATGATGAAACGGATCTGCGAAATGGCGGACTCGTATTCCGGGGGCCGGGCGCTGTCCATTCTCGAAGGAGGCTACAGCCTCAAGCGCTTGCCGGAGCTGGCGGGCGGGCATGTCAATATATTAATGAACGGGGGATAAAATGTTTGTCAGTCAATCCATGACCCAGGAAGTGGTCACCATCGATAAAGACGCCGATATTTACGACGCCCACCGGCTGATGGGGGAGCATCGCATCCGCCATCTTCCCGTCATCGACTCCAGAAATCTGCTCATCGGGATCGTGACGGACCGGGATTTAAGGAGCGCTTTGCCCCAGGGCATTTACAAAAAGGGCGGGGGAAAATCCGAGTCCGAAAAGAAAGTGGATCTCAAGGCCAAGGACATCATGTCCATTGATCCGGTCACCATCTCTCCCCAGCTCACCATCCAGGACGCTCTTTTGCTCGCCCAGAAGACCCGGGTGGGGGCGCTTCCGGTGGTGGACGAGGCCAACCGACTCACGGGGATTCTGTCCGTCCGGGACCTTTTGCGGGCGTTTATCAACGTGCTGGGAATCGGCGAGCCCGGGACTTTGATCTGCATTGTGGTGGAGGAAAAGATCGGGCAGATGAAAAAAATCGTGGACGCCATCACCGAGGAGAATGTGTCCATGGGCAGCATCCTGGTGGCCCGGTACTGGGAGGAGGGCAAGCGGGTGGTGTTCGCCTATCTGCTGACCCTGAATGTGACCGGGGTCAAAAAGAGGCTGGAAGACGTCGGCTTCGAGCTGCTGGATCCCATGCGATGGTACATGGACCAGCTCCCCAAGGCCCGTGCCTGAAGACGGGGGCCGCTTTCCCCGGCTCAAAGACCTCTACATTTATTATGTGGACGGTCGCGCCGGAACCGGGGAGGAGATCGCCGGCCCCCATTTCATGGGGAACTGGGAAGAGGAGGACGTGTCGTTTCTCTTTTTCTCGGCGCCCTCCCGGGCCCTTGTGGACGATTTTATTGAAGCGCGCCCGGATTTGTCTCTCATCGACGAATACCGCATGCCCTATGAGCAGTGGCACGGGGAGGCTCCCTCCCGTTTTCGCGCCGGGAGTCTTTGGTTTGTTCCCGCCCGTTTCCAGGACTTCCGGCCCCAAGAGCCCTCGGCCGGCCACGGCCCGTTCCCTCCTGTTTCGTCTGAGCCTGTTTTACCCGATCCGATTTTAATGGACCCGGGCGTGGTGTTCGGGGCCGGGAATCACGCCACCACAAGGGACTGCGTCGCGGCCCTGGAGTTTGTTTTTAGACGCGGCCCGGTCAAAACCGTCCTGGACATGGGGACCGGCTCCGGCATTCTGTCCCTGGCCGCCCGCCGCCTGGGGCGGGTCCGGGTCCTGGCGCTGGATTTAAACTTTCTGGCCGCCGCCACCGCGCGGGACAACATCCGCCTCAACCACATGGAGGACCGGGTTCTGGCCGTGAAGGGAAACGCCCTGGATTTCACGGACTTTCCCTTTGATCTGGTGGTGGCCAACATTCACCATGACGTCATGAAAGACATGATGACGCCGGAGTTCTTCTCAAACAAATCATACGTGATCCTGTCCGGCCTTTTAAAAAGCCAGGGCCGGGACATCGTCCAAAGGCTGGAGGGCCTCCCGGCGAAGGTGGAGAAAAGGTGGAGCCGGGACGGGGTTTGGCATACGTTTTTGACGAGCCCTAAAAAAACAGACTGAATCATGAAAAGAAGAAAGGACGGTTTTAAAATTGACACTCAATGACATTTTAGCGGGAATCGAGCCCCTGGACGATCAGTGGAGCCGGCGGGCGGCCGCCGAGCGAACGGAGCGCCTGGTGATGCCCCCCCGGGCGCTGGGACGGCTGCACGACATCGGGGAAAGACTGTGCGCCATTTCCCGGGGACTGGACCCCCGGGTGGATGAAAAGGCGGTTTTGGTCATGGCCGCCGACCACGGCGTGGCCGGAAATGGGGTCAGCGCCTACCCCCAGGAGGTCACCGGCGCCATGGTGACGACGTTTCTGGCCGGGGGAGCGGGTATCAACGCCATATCCCGGCATGTGGGCGCCCGGGTCCGGGTGGTGGACGTGGGCGTGATACCGGATATTGAAACATCGGGCACGGACCCCGGTCTTTTGCATGTGGAAAAAGTGGGCCGGGGGACGGCCGATTTCACCCAGGGCCCGGCCATGTCCCGTGAAGACGCTGAAAAATCCGTCATGATCGGCTTTGAAAGGGCCTCGGCGCTGTTCAAAGAGGGCCTGGACATCCTGGGAACCGGGGACATGGGAATCGGAAACACCAGCCCCTCGGCGGCCGTGGGCATGGCCATCACCGGCAAAGGGTCGGATGAGATGACCGGGCCCGGAACCGGGGTGGACGCGGCGGGTCTCGAAAGAAAGAAAGAGGCCATCCGGCGGGGTCTGGAACTCAACCGGCCCGACCCGAAAGACGGGCTGGACGTTCTTTCCAAGGTGGGCGGATTTGAGATCGGGGCCATCGCGGGATCGATTCTGGCCGCGGCTTTTCACAAAAAACCGGTGGTCGTGGACGGGTTCATCTCCACGGCGGGCGCGCTCATCGCCCATGCCTTGAGCCCGGCGTCGGTCGGATATATGTTCGCCGGCCATTGCTCCCGGGAGCCCGGGCATGTTCATATGCTTGGATTTCTCGGCATTGAGCCCATCCTGAGCCTGGGGCTTCGCCTGGGGGAGGGGACCGGCGCGGCCCTGGCCATGGGCGTGATTGAGGCGGCCGTGAAGGTGTTTAAGGAAGTGATGACATTTGAAGAGGCCGGCGTCCCGGACCCGTGATCCGAAACGCCGGCAAAAGGAGCTTTCAGACAGCCGGTTTTTATCCCCGTATAATCCTCGGCAGCATCATATGATGCTGGGGGCAGATGGATTGGGGATTCTGGTAAGCGGCGCCGGCGAAGGACGCCATGTATTTGCGGACGTCGGTCATTTTCGCGATTTCATCCACAAAACCCATCTTGGCGCAGTATTCGGGCCGGGAATTGTCGTGGTATTCCTGGGCCATCTTGTTCATGTTTTCGATGATGGGGTCCAGCGGCCGCCCGGCGGCCTCCTCCTTTACCAGCCGGCGGGAAAAGGACGCGGCGGCGGCGGTTTCGCCGTGCATGACGTAAATTTCCGTGGTGGGCGTTCCCAGGGTGAAGGCGTTGTTGCGGTTGGCCGTGGGGCCTCCCATGACGTAATGGGCCGCCGCGCTTCCCTTTCTTAAGACCACCAGCAGCATGGGGACGCCGGTCTGCTGGATGGAGTAGTTCAGGCTCTGCCCCAGGCCCAGGAGTTCGGCGGACTCCGCGATGTCGCCCACATCGATTCCCGATGTGTCCTGGAACCAGATGACGGGCAGCCGGTCCCGGCCGCAGAGGGTCACGAACTCATTCATCTTGATGAGCCCCCGGCGGTAGAGTTTTCCCCCGATCCCCGGGTACGAGGCGTATTCCGGGTAATCGTCCCCCAGGTATCCCTGGCGGTTTCCGATGCATCCCACGGGAAATCCGTCGATCTTGCAAAGGCCGGTGTATATCTCGGGACCGTAGTCGGGCTTAAACTCCATGTGCTCGCTTCCATCCACCAGGCGGGCCAGGACCTCGTCAAAATCGTAAATCTGTTTCTGGTTGAACGGCACCAGGCGGCACAGGTCCGAAGCCGGGAATATGGGCTCTTTGGGCTCGGCCACGCGGAAAAATTTGGGATGGTATCCCGGCATGTCCTTCATGTAGTCCTTGAGCCCGTCCAGCACCCCGGTCTCCTCCTCGTACACATAGCGGAAAAATCCCGTTTTGTCGTAATGGATGTCCACGCTTCCGGGGGGTTTGGCCTTGAATGTCTTGGCCGATTTGATGAGGTTTTCGGCCCCTTCCATGTCGAAGTATCCCTTGGGGGACATGCCGCTGAGGATGCCTCCCCCGCCCACGGCGATGTTGCAGTTTTTATGGGCGAAAAGGATGGTGGGGCTGATGCCCTGGTACCCGCCGCCGGCCGGGTTGGTGCCGTAGAGGCCCGCCAGCACCGGGATGCCCATCTGCTCCAGCTCCGCGTGGCGGAAAAAGGTGGTCCCGCCCCCGCGGCGGCCGGCGTAGAATTTCTCCTGCTCGGTGAGCTTCACCCCGCTGCAGTTGACCAGCCACACCAGGGGAATGTTGAGCCTTTTGGACAGATCGGTGACCCGCAGGATATTTTCCGCCTGGCCCGGGAGCCACGCGCCGGCCATGACCTTGTTGTCGAACCCGATGATCACGGCCCACCTGCCTGAGATTTTGCCCAGGCCGTCGATGACGTTGGTGGTCCCCTCCACATTGTCCTCGGGGTTGTACAGCGTGTGAAGCGGGGTCCAGGTTCCCGGGTCCACCAGGTACCGGAGCCGCTGCCACACGGTCATCATGCCCCTGGCGTTGATTTTTTCTTCGGGAAATCCGGCGTTTTCCACCTTCTTTTCCGCTTCCCTCAGGCTGTTTTCCACCTCCTGGACTTGTTTGGCATTTTCCTCGGAGCTTTTCAGCTGCCCCTCACTGAGCGGGTTTCCGAACACGGTCATTTTTTCAAAATATTGTCTCATTTGCATGCTCTCCATTGGGTTGGTCGGGTGAATCGTTCAGGTCAATCGGTCAGACGGGCGCCCCTTTATTCCAGGGGCCACAGGCCCTTTTCCTCCAGAACGGATTGAAGGGTTTTTAAGGCCGTGTTGGTGGCCGGCACTCCGGCGTACACCGATGTCTGGAAAATGGTTTCCGCGATGTCACGGGGGTCGCATCCCACGTTCAGGGCCGCCTGGATGTGCAGGCGCAGCTCATCGGGCCGCGAAAGCGCCGTCAGGGCCGACACCGTGATAAGCTGGCGGGTGGTGTGGGGCAGTTTTTCCCGGGCGTACATTTTTCCCGTGATAAAAAGAGACAGGTCCTTTGCGAGGTCCTTGTCAAAAGAGCGCCAGAGGTCATAGGGCTTGGAATCTTTCACGCCCTTGAAGTAAAGTCCGGCGGTCTGGGCTGTTTTTTCCTTGACGGGGTCGTCCAAAGTCTTACGCTCCTTTTGCTTTAAAGTTGATAAACTCGAACCGCTTAGACGGCATCGTAAAAATTCCATATGATAAAATTTAAGCCACAAGGCTTGGCGTTTTTTTGAGCGCGGAGGCTATACATATCAGTATGCCGAGCGAACAAAAAAACGCCGTGACGCATTTTCTTTACGATGCCGTCAGATTATTTTCGGTTGGCCTTCCTGATCCCCAGCTGATCCAGAGCGATGATCCATTTGCAGATGTTGGAGGAGCCCTCCACCATGGTGTAGGTGGGCGTGTCCCGGTAGAAACGGGCCACCGGGTACTCCGTGGAATAGCCGTAGGCGCCCAGTATTTTCATGGCGTAATTCGAGCACTTGGTCACCACCTCGCCGGCGAAATACTTGGCCTGGGCCACGTCCAGCCCGTTGTTGAGAAGGCCCTGGTCTTTGGCCCAGGCCGCCTTGTAAACCAGGAGGCGGGCCGCCTCGATTTCCGCCGACATCTGGGCGATCATGTCCTGGTTCATCTGGAAGGAGCCGATGGGCTTTCCAAACTGTTTGCGCTCCCCGCAGTATTTGAGCGCGGTGTCATAGCAGGCCTGGGCCAGACCCACGGCCCCGGCCGCGGCCGAAAGGCGCGTCTGGTTGAGCGAGCTGAACACAATGGAGGCGCCGTCGCCCGGTTTTCCCAGGATGTTGCCCGCGGGGACCTCGGTGTCGGTGAGAAATATTTCCCCGGTGGGAGATGAGTGGGAGCCCATTTTGTCCAGGCCCGATGTTTTGACCCCATTGAAATTTTTAAGCTCCACCACAAAGGCCGACAGCCCCCTGGAGCCTTTTGACTTGTCGGTGTAGGCGTAGTAGATGACCAGATCGGCGTAATCGGCGTTGGATATCCAGGTTTTGGACCCGTTTAAAATCCAGTTCCCGTCTTTTTCCACCGCTTCGGAATTCATGGCCATGACATCCGATCCGGCGTCGGGCTCGGTGATGGCGAATCCCCCGACGTATTCGGCCGAGACCAGTTTGGGAATGTATTTCTTTTTAAGCTCTTCGCTTCCGTACCGGTATATGGTGTAGGCGCATCCCAAAGTCTGCATGTTGATCTGGACCCTTAAGGAGCTGGAGGCCCGGGCGATTTCTTCGGTCACGATCATGGCGGCCATCCATCCCATCTCCTCGCCGCCGAGATCCTCGGGGATCACGGTTCCGAAAAAGCCCAGCTCTCCCATGGGTTTGATGGCCTCTTTGTAGGGAAAATAGTGGTCCTGGTCCCACTGGTCGGCGTATGGCGCGATTTTTTTGACGGCGAATTCCCGGACCGCCTTTCTGAGCATTTCATGTTCTTTGGTTAGTTTGAAATCCATTTTTTTCTCCTAATTTGATATTTCATCTCACATAGTGGGTCAGCTCGGAAGCTGAAACCAGTTTTATTTTTTTCTTGATCGCCGGAAGCTCCCGCCTCAGGATATCGATGGTGAGGGCGTGGGGATGGGCGATTCCGATGGCCTTTCCCCGCCGGACGGCCAGGTCCGTGAAGCGTTTGAGCTGTTTTTGTATAAAATAGGCCGACTGGATGTGGTCGATGAACACATCCCTTTCGGCGAATTTAACGCCGGAAACCTCCGCCGCCTTTCGGCACTGGGTGTGGGCCGAGGTGCGGCTGTCAATGAAGAAAAGCCCTCTTTTTTCAAGGGTCGAGAAAATCAGGGCCATGTCGGACTCCCTGGCGGTCATCTTCGACCCCATGTGGTTGTTGACCCCTTTGATCCCGGGCATGGCGTCCAGGTTTGAAACCAGTTTTTTGATGAGATCCTCCGGATCCATGGAAGTCAGAAGGGAGCCGGGTCCCGGATCAATATGGGGATATTTATCGGGCTCCATGGGAAGATGAAGCATGGTCTCAAACCCCTTTTCCTGGGCCATTTGAATGATTTTAACGGAAAAAGGGCAGTGGGGCAGGGCCGACAGGGTCAGGCTCGGATCCAGCTCCAGTATTTTTCGGGCCACCCCGGCGTCGCATCCCAGATCGTCGATGATAATGGCCGCCCTCGGAAAATCCGCCGCCGTTCGCTGAGTTTGAATCGGCCCCCGGTCCGGGGAAGGGCCGGGGTCCGGGCCCGGCTCCTCAAAGAGCGGTTTTCCCGGCCCGTCCTTCTCTATCATGTGAAAGGGCGGCTTGACCATATGAAAGGCGGAGCCCGGTTTCGCCGGGGTCCGCTGTTTTTCAATCCATATCCGGCCGGCGATCAGGGCCGAGAGCGCCGCCAGAAGAACGAGAGCCCCCGCCGGGATTAAAACGGCGCGCCGCCGCCATGTTTTTTTGTTTTTTTTCTTGTTTTCTTTTTTTTTCGCCCCCTTTTTTCCTGTGATTGAAAGCGTTTTCTTCGTTTTCACGCCGCCTTTCGGCTTTTTTTTCGGCATTGATATCAGTTCTTTAAAATATGATACGCTTTGAGTATGTCAAACGCGTGAACCACCTGGTTGTCGGACATCAGCGACTCCTGCTCCAGCGGGCCGTGCCTGGATTCCACGCCGTGGCTTCTCTTTTTTTCGGATTTTTCGGATTCGGATTCGGTTTTTTCCGGGTCATCCTTTTTCTTTTGCTCCGGAGCTTTTCCCGGGGCCGTCAGGTGGTTTTTCAAATCCTTTTCTTTGATCATGACATCTTCTTCCGAATATTCTTTTTCCCGGTCGATAAACCGATAGGGCAGCACAATATCCGGGCGGATGCCCTTGGCCTGGATGGACCGGCCGCTCGGGGTGTAATACCGGGCCACCGTCAATTTAAGGCCGTACCCGTCTCTTAAGCGTTCCACGCTCTGGACCGAGCCCTTGCCGAAGGAGGTTGTTCCCAGCACAATGGCCCGTTTGTTGTCCTGAAGCGCCCCGGCCACGATTTCAGAGGCGCTGGCGCTTCCGCCGTTGATTAAAACCACGACGGGGTAGCCCCGTTTCGGCAAATTCCGCCCGGCCTTGTAGGACCTGGGGTTTTCCTGGTCCCGGCCCTTGATGGACACGATGACCCCCTCTTCCAGGAAAAGATCGGATATTTTGATGGCGTCATCCAGGGTTCCGCCGGGGTTGTCCCTCAAATCCAGGACAAGCCCTTTCAGGGGCTCCGGAGCGGAAAGGGTTTTTAATGCCTGGCGAAATTTCGAGGTGGTGTTGCTCCTGAAATTGGTGATCCACGCATAGCCGTACCCCGGCTCAAGAAGCATGGATTTGACGCTGGTGATGGGAATGACATCTCTCACAATGGTGTAATCTTCGGGGTCCCGGTCTTTCCGGAGAATGGTGATGGTCACCGAGCTTCCCCTGGGGCCCCGCATTTTTTTGACGGCTTCCCACAATTCCATGCCGGCGCTGGATTTGCCGTCTATCCGGGTGATGATGTCCCCGGCCTTGATCCCGGCCTTGTACGCGGGGGTTCCCACGATGGGGGAGATCACGGTGAGGGCTTTTTTCTGGATGGTGATGACGATTCCCAGCCCCTCGAATTTGCCTTTGGTGTCCACGCGAAGCTCGTCAAAGGCTTCGGGAGGCAGAAGGGCCGAATGGGGATCCAGCCCTTTGAGCATTCCGTTGATGGCCGCCTCCATCATCTCTTTGGGATCGGTCTCGTCCACGTAGCGGTCTTCCACAATCCGGATCACATCGGTGAACAGCTTTAAACTCCTGTACGTTTCCTTTCCGCTCGCCGACAGGTCATGGGGAGAGCCAGGCCCCAGGAGCAGCGTCAGAATGGCGGCGGCGATCCAGAGCTTTAATTTTCCGGGGCGAATGCTGATGATGTTCATGTTTTTTACACTCCTTGACGGCATCGTAAAAATCCGATCTACTGCATTATAGCTCTTTTTTGTTCGTTCGGCATACTATGTGTATGGACCTCTCTGTCAAAAAAGCGCTATGCCTTGTGGCTTAAATTTTAGCATATCGAATTTTTACGATACCGTCTGATCTATTTTTTACGAGTTTATCACTCCTTGGATTTTTAAAAGCCCCGGGTTCTTCCCGGGGGCGGATCAGCCTCTTTTGAACCATTTCATGGGATCCACGGGTTTGCCGTGGTGGCGGACTTCAAAATACAGACCCGCCCCGATGATGGAGCCGGAGTCCCCCACAGTGGCGATCACCTCGCCGGTTTTGACCCGATCCCCCTTTTTCTTATGCAGTTTTTCAAGATGGGCGTAAAGGGTGTAGTAATTGTCGCCGTGGTCGATGATGATGATGTTGCCGTACCCTTTGAACCATCTCGAATACAAAACGCTTCCCCCGAACACGGCGTGGATGGGCTCGCCCATGCGGGATTTGATTTCGATCCCGCTCCTGAAATGGTTGATGTTGAACTGTGGGCTTTTATAGGGTCCGAAACGGCTGATGATCCTGCCTCTCACCGGCATTTCAAGGCGCCCCTTGTGGGCGGTGAAATTCAAGTTCCCGATTTCTCGCCCCGGGACCCGGCTTTCATGAAAGCCGAATGACTGGATGGCGATGTTAAGCTCCGAGGCGGCCCGGTTCAACGATCGGATGGCCGCCAGGCTGTAGGCCTTTTCCATGCGTATTTTTTTCAGCAGGATCTCTTTTCGTTTTTTGGCCCGAAGCATTTCGCCCAGGTCCTGCCTTAAGTCGGACTCAAGGGCGGTTTTTCTGTTCTTCTGGCGTTTGAGGTTTTTAAGGATTTCTGAAAGCCTTTTTTTGTCCGCCGCGAAGTTTTCCAGAAGGGTCTCATCGCGCTTCAGAAGCGTTTGGAGCGCCCTTTTTTGGTGAAAAATCTCGTTCAATGATCCGGCCGAGACCAGGATTTGAAGGCTGCCCAGGCAGTTGAGCTTATAAAGGGCCACCAGGCGGGCCTCGGCGTGTTTTTCGCCGGCGCGCACCTTTCCCTTGAGCGCCGCAAGGGAGGTCTTGCTTTGGCGGATATCGTCCCGGATGCGCCTCAGATCGGATCTGATCCGGGCCGCTTTTTCCTTAAGCATGGCGGCGGTTTGGTCGGCGTCGTTTAAATACTCAATGATGTCGGTTTCCTGAAGCACAAAATCGTCCACCTCGGCCATGGATTTCCGGATGGCCCGGGCGATTTTTTCCCCCTGGTTTCCAAAGCGTCCGGTTTTTTCAGAAGCGTCGGGAGCGTCGCGGTCCTTTTTTTTGTAAATGACGCACAGGTGAGCCGGGTCCGCCTGGATGTAGCCGGTCCGGCCTTTGTGAAGAACGCGAAGCCAGCGCCCCTCATGGCGAAGGATTTTGACCCGGTCCCCGCTTTTCAAGCCCCACAGGGGGCGCCCATGGCCGGGCCCGGGCAGGGCCTTCAGGGCGTTGGAGGTCACAATCCCGATCTCATCATATTCGAAGGGAGTGTCGGCGTCCACGGCGTGGCCCGGCGCCGGGCACAGCGCCAGGATCGCGGCCATCAAAAGGGCCAGGCCTAAGAGACGACCCATTAATATTTTAAATGTTGTTTGATTGAAATATAGCATCCCAGCCATCCCACAAACATGGATAAGAAAAGTATGAGGATTAAAAAATAAGGGGAGAAAAACCGCAGCTCAAACAGGCTGAATCCCATCCCCTGGATCATGCTCGACGAGGATATGAGCGTGTATATGACAAAAACGGCGGCAAGGCCGATGAGTCCCCCGGCCGCGCCCTGGATGAGGCTTTCCATGTACAAAGGGGCTTTGATGAAACGGTCCGCCCCCCCCACCAGGCGGATGATTTCGATCTCTTCCCGTCTGGAGTAGAGAATCAGGCGGGTGGTGTTGGACACGATCAGAAGAGAGGCCATGAAGAAAATGCCGCCCAGCGAGTAACCGGCCAGCCTCAGCACATTGAACACGGCGGAGAAATTTCCCGCCCATTTCTGGCCGTATTCCACCTCCTCAACGCCCTGGATGGACTCCACGCGCCTGGCCAGGCTTTCAACGTCCTCCCATTCCCGGATGTCCGGATCGATATGGATTTCAAAGGCGTCGGGCAGGGGATTTTTCCCCAGCGCGTCAAACAGGGAGGACTGCCGGCTCATCCGTTCCCGGAGCCGGGAAAGGGCCTCCTCACTGGAGATGAAGGAAAGCCGCCGGACGCCGCGCATGGTCCGGATCCGTTTTTCCAGCGCGTCCGGGTTTGGATCCGGCGCGTCCTTTCCCAGGTAGGCCATCATCCGGGAGCCACGCCTCCATTCCGCCGCGATTTCGGTGAGGTTTAAGAAAAAAAGCGAAAACGAGCTGACGATCAGGGCGGAAAGCGCGATGGTGATGATGGTGACCACGTTTAAGAACCGGTTCTGGTTGATGTCCCGCAAAGCCGGTTTGATGGAAAAAGTCATGCCTCCCCCTCCCCGGGGGCGTGGACGCGCTCCCCCTCCAGGTGGATCGACCCGTCGCTCAAGCGGATCACGCGGCCCGGCCTTTTTTGGATCAGGTCCCGGTCGTGGGTGGCGAGAATAATGGTGGCCCCCCTGGCGTGATAGACGTCCAGAAGTTTCAGGATGGAGGCGGCCGAATCAGGGTCCAGGCTTCCAAAAGGCTCGTCGGCGATGATGATCTCCGGATCACCGGCCACGGCCCTGGCGAAGGCCACGCGCTGCTGCTCGCCCCCGGACAGGCTCGGGGGATACGCCCGACTTTTTTCCTCCATGCGGATGGACCTTAAAATGCTGTTGACCTTTTTTTGGATCAGCTTTTTTTTGACCCCGGCCGCCTCCAGGACCAGGCTGACGTTTTCAAAGGCCGTTTTGGTGGGGATCAGCTTGTAATCCTGGAAGATGATCCCCAGTTTTCTTCTTAAATCCGGCGCCCGTTTGCGGCGGATTCGGGAAAGATTCAAACCGTCCACCAGGATTTCCCCCTCGGTGGCCCTTTCCTTGAGATAGATCAGGGAAAGCAGGGTGGTTTTGCCCGCCCCGCTGGGGCCTGTGACAAACACGAATTCATTTTTAAAGATATCCAGCGTGATATCGTTTAACACCGTCCGGGCGCCGAATTTTTTGCGCACATGAAAAAAGCGGATGGCGGCCTCTTTTTCATGTTTGGGCTCATGTCTGGGCTCAGTCTTCATTCTCCCCCGTTCCCATGGCCTTTTCAAGGGCGGCCCTGGCGATGTTGAAGTCGTAAAGGGCGCTGTGATAGTTTGTCAGGGTGGTGGAAAGAAGGGTCCGGGCGTCCAGCACATCCGTGGAGGTGGCCATCTGCTCCCGGTATCGCTCCCGGCTGATCCTGAAATTCTCCTGGGCCTGCTCAATGGCTTTTTCAACCGCGGCGATGGTTTTTTCCGCCTCCATTGTTTTTAAATACGCCTGCCGGACCTCCAGGCGGACGGAATCCAGAACGCTGATTTTCTGTTTTTGGGCCGCCAGGAAAAGATGGCGCTTCTCCTTTGCCCTGAAATGGGTTTTGCCCCATTCCCATACGGGCCAGCTGGCGGTGACGGCCACGTCCCACATGGAGGGGTCCGAAGCCCCCCGGCCCCCGTTTGTGTTCCAGTCGTCTCCAAACTGGCGATAGGTCCCCACCAGGGACACGGCGGGAAGAAAGCCGGCCCGCTCCACATCCAGGCTCTTGCGGGCCATTTCCGCGTCCAGACCGGCCAGTTTGATCTCCATCCGGTTTTTTTCCGCCGCCTCCAGGCACTCGCCCAGGGTTTTGCCGAAGGGATCATGGTCCAGGGTGTCCAGAATGGAGACCGCCGAGTCAATAGGCCTTCGCAGAATCACGTTGAAATCGGCCCGCGCCATTTCCAGGGCGTTTTCGGCGATGACCAGGTCAAGCCTGGCGTTGGCCAGCTCCACCTGGGCCTTGAGCAGGTCGTTTAACGGGGTCATGCCCACATCGTAAAAGTTTTGGGCCGAGTCCCGGTGGGCGTCGATGAGCGCCACGGCCTCTTTGGCGATTTCGACGATTTTTTCGGCTTTCAGAACCGAGAAAAAAGATTCCCGGGCTTTGTATGAAACGACCCGTTTCACAAGCATTTCGTTGAATTTGGCCGCGTCCAGGCCAAGACCGGCCAGAATATACTGATTTCTTAACGCGAAACCGGCGAAAACAGGCTGGGTGACCGAGGCGGTGAAGGCGAACTGGCTTTTCGGGATGTCGCTGAGCGTCACATCCCCTCCGGGCAGAGTCAGCGTGGTCTTTGACTCCTCGTGGTTGTATTGATACCGGTACATGGCGCCGAAGGAAGGCAGAAACTCGGCGCGTTTGCTGTTTTTCGCCGCGGCCGCGGCTTCAAGGCCGTCCCGGGATATCTTCAAATCAATGTTGGCGGCGACGGCTTCCCGGACCGCCTCCTCGACGGAGAGCGCCTCCGCGGCCCATCCCTGCGCCGGGAAGAAAAAAGAGATGGACGCCATCAGAAAAATGTGGCGGATCAGAGCGGTTTTTCGGATATTCATGAATATTTTATTGACCTCTTGAGCGCGTTAGGGATATACACAAAACCTAAGCGGGGGTGGCCGACCCGGTTTTCCCCGCCCAAAGCCTCCACAAAAACCCATTAAACGTCCAAGGCTTTTCTTTTTTTTGTGGAGGCTTTTTCTATTATACGATTATCAGTTTAAAATCAACCCTTTCCTTTGCGCGCCCCGGCCATTTTTTTTTCAAGGCCCCGGGGCGTTTCCCTTTCCTTTCCCAGCTCTTAAAAAATATTTAAAAAACACGGGCGACCCGGGCGCAGGCGCAAAGGCCGGCCGCCGGCCCGGATGGATCTGTGGCGCGATTCATTTTTTTCAAGGTTTTATTTTTTATACGGAATATTCTTTGACATTTTTATTTTTTTTATATATTTCAAATTTAAATTAATTTTATAGGTATAATAAAAATAAATTTGAAAATAATGTTTCCGTAAAGGGTGGATTATGTTTTTTTTAAATGAAAATTCTAATTTTAAGAACAGGGCGCTGTTTTGGGGGCTCCTTCTGGCTGTTTTTTTCGCGACGCCCGATCAGAGCGCCGGTTACGAACTCAGGCCCGCCCGGTTTACAGTCGCGCTTTGCCCAGACGGCTACTTGCCAGTCTGCGCGCTTTATCATCAACTGAATCATTTTTTGGGAGATGAGGTGGTTGTAGGCGTGCGAGACGGTCCGTTTGGGACACCTGAACAACTCATTAAGCTCGCCCAGCTCAAAAGCAAAAAACGGCGAATACGCTTTCAGGAAACGCGGGATGGCTCCACGCTGCTTCCTGAAAGGATCGTTGTTTTTTCCCGGTCGTCCTCTGATCTTGTGCCGGCCGAGAAAACGCCCCGGGAACGGGGCGACGGCTGGACGGATGCGCCGTTTGCCGCTTATATGGCTCATGGCCGGGACCCTGATAAGGAAATCATTTATGACGTCAGTCACAAGGAGTATCTGATAGAATCGGATCCCAGTTCTTTTACCCGGGTCTCAAGAATCCCGTGCGACAGCGTTATAAATTGCCAGAACAAGGTGATCGAGTCGTTTTATGACGCCATCATGGCCAAGTCCCGGGGCGACGGCGGCGGGCGCATGGGCGCGAAGATTTTTTCCCAGGCCCTTCCCTATGAGGGGTTTCTGGTTTCTCTCCAGGGACAGGTGGACCCGGGTGAAATCGAAATGATCAGGCAAAGAGTGGATGGAGAGCTGACGAGATTCGGCTCTGTGACCGTCGATGGACAAGAGACGCCCAAATATACCCCTGCGGACATTGGAAACGGCTTTCTTTCGGACAATGTTTTTTTTAGTCAAATTGTTAAAAACGACGTCGCCTCTTTCTTTGATCCGGCCAGGTCGGATATCGCCCTCATTGATTTTCGATCTCCCCGGCCTCAAGCCGTCCCCCCCAGGACAACCCCCCTCCTTCCAAAGCTGGAAATCAGCATGGGGCCGCCAAGCGCTTTTTCCTTGTCTGAGTCTTCGGTTCTGGGGGAAGACGCAAGCAATGACGAACTCCACCATCTGACAGTTTTCAGCCATGAACAGGACCCGATAGATCTTTCGCTGTATCTGACTCCTCAAAGGGCCGCGGCCGGAGGCGATCCGGAGATTTTTTATTACCGGGGATCGGATTTCACAAAAGTTCAAATGGTGCCGGAGAATCACACACTGGACATAGGTCCCCTGGGGCTGGGGAACGGCGAAAATCCATACCCGCTTGATGTTACTGGAGAGATACCGCCAAATGATTTTTTGTTTTTTTCGTCCTCTCAAAACTGCGACAAATTCCATGTTAAATCCGAAATGGAACAGGCTCGAATCGGCCAGCCCCATATCAGGGGATTTTTTGGGTATTCGACTTATCTGGATCCGTATTTTCACGGTTATTTCGCGGACGCCATGCTGTCCTTCGCGGATCGGCTGAAGCGTCAGAAAATGGCCATGGATCCGGATGGCTATCTGGCCTTTACGCAGAAAATGCTTCGGCTTGACGATGTCTATACGCTGTATAGAATGGCCTTAAATGCCGCGCCCCCGGATTCGGGTCGTCTCGAAAAGGGATATTCACAGAATATATTCGAAATGTTTGGCGACGGCGCCTTGCGAATCTCCACTTCCGAAACAGCGCCCCATCATCCGTTTCATTTTGCCTCGGGACTATTGAGCGAAACCCAGACTCTGGAGGAAAACAGTCGCAATATCATGAAATTCATAGCGCCCGGGCCTCCCGGACGCCTCGGTTCTCGTTTTCATCTTTATGCTTTTATGCACGAAATAAATTTCAGGGAAATTTTCATCGCCAGGGCAGGGGGAGAAAAATATTTTTCAGTACAGGACAGAACGACTTCTTTCGATTTCTATGATCACCGGTATCTTACCTACCACTCAACATTTTTTTTGAAGGATTATCCGGACCCTCAGCCCGGGGACAGGCTGAAATTAAAAGTGGACTTTCGCAAAGAAGACAAAAGCCATACGCCTTTGTCCCAGAGCCTGGAAAATATCTTTTCGCCGGGATTTCAATATGCGGGGATTTTGGGCAGCGTTCCGGATTATATTAAAAGGGGGGAATGGGAGAAGTCGATTCCCATCGTGGCGCAGCAAAGAAAAACCCCGGTCGCCACGGCGCTGAAGGGCGCCGTGCCCGCAAGGGACGGCGCCCTTCAAGGGGAAGGTCTTGGCGACCGGCCGCCCCCTCCCGGCGGCGGGGGCGGGGGGAGTTCCTCTAAAACCGGCTCGGTGGCGACGAAAACGACAAAGAAGAAGAAAGGACAACGGAAATCCGCGCTTGAGCAAAACGCCTTCGGGGAGCAGATCCTGAAATTCAAAGGCATGGGAGCCGGCCCTTTCCCGGACCATATGATCATCTGGCACCGGGTCAAAGACGCCGGGGGCAAGGTTCGGCATTCCTACCCGGTGTTTTCCAGAAAAATCGTCCCGGACCGGGTTTCGGCCGCGCGCAGGATGGAGCCTTTGTCCGCCGGCGGGGACGACTTTCCCCATATGAGCCATTCCGATCTGGCCCATGATTTCACGGTGGCCATCGACCCGTCGTTTGAATACGGCGTGAAACCCGAAGATGAATTCAGCGTGGCGTTTTCAAAACAGCCGGTCACGGACGTCTCTTCATTTGAGGAGACCCTGGGCTACACGGACGCCGTGGAGGTGATCAGGGCCGGGGACTTCATGCGCTTCAAACGCGAGTTTCTCAAGCTTTCGGATTTTAAGGCCGGGGGTCTGGCGTTTCGTTTCAAAAGCGACGGGCCTTTGTTTGACGACTCCCGGGCCCGGGTCCGGATTCTTCACGCGGACCGGGGCCGGGCGCTGGCGCAGCCCTATGAGATGATGGATGAACAGGTCGTCTATACGCCGGAAAACGGGTTTTCATTCGCCGTTCCGGAGAATTTCGGCTCCAGGATCAAACTGGGAGACCATCTGCTCGTGTGGATTTCCGTTCCCCTGGGCGGGGCTTATGTGAATTTCAACCGAAACATACAGGTCACCGACGACACGCTTTATGTGTCCGCGGACGGAATCGCCGGCCTTGATTTTGAAACGGCTCTGGAGATCGTCCCGTCGGGCGGGGTCATCGTCCTGGGGCCGGGGGTCTATGATATCGGGAACTTCACGGTGGGCAAAAATATCACGGTCCGGGGCCATGAAAACGCCTGCCTCAACGGCTCCATTTCCTCGGCCGACGGATTTTCGGCGCTCAATTCGGTTTCGGCGTGCGGCCGGGGAGGGGCGGGGACCGCCGACTCAGGAGGTTCAAGCGCCGGCCAGGGCTCGGGCGATGATTCGTCAAAAGCGGGGAAAAAGGACGCCGGGGAAAGCGCCTCTAAAATCCTGCTCCCGACGGTTACCGCGACCGCCACTTTCATCTCCATCCTCGGGGGGGCCGCTTATTTATTCAAGGGAAAAAGCGGGTCCAGGGCCGGGGCCGGGACAAGGGCGGGCGAAGGGGCCGCCGGGCGGGAAATGGCGGCCCAGCCCCTGGCCGACGCCGGAGGGATGGCCAGGACGGGGACCTATTTGCGCCCGGCGGCCCGGGCCGGGGCCGCCGAAAGGGCGGCGCTGGGGGAGGCGCGTTTAAGCGCCGAAATGGAAGGGCGGGCCTCCCAGGCCCTTGAAAAGACCCGGGAAGTCGCCTCGAAACCGAAATCGAAAGTGGCCGCTTTGCCCTCCCCGGGACCGTTCGAGGGAATTTTCAATGGAATGGCCCGGGCCGCGGCGGCCCTGTTGGAGACCCGAAACGCCATGGCCGCGAACGCGCTTTCCTTTTCCATGGATCAGTTTATTTCCGGCTTTATGACGAATGTGGCCATGAAGGCCCTGGCCGGTCCGGCGACGCCGGGATTTTCCATGAATTTAGGGCCCGTGATCCAAGCGAAGGTTAAAGCCGTCCGGGAATCGGATTCTTACAAGGACTTAACCGAGGAGGAAAAAAAGACTCTGGACCTAGCCGATCAGGCGGGGAATCTGCTGCCGGAGTTGATGGAGATACAAAAAATTCTGGCCGAGGTTTACTTTGAGGTGTTTTTGAAAGAGCTGGAAAAAAGTTATCCCCAGGCGTCCGGGGCCGCTGAATCGACGCATCTGTTTTTGACAAAGACCGAGGCGCTTTTCAACAGCCGCGAGCTGTCCGAGGCGCTGGCGTCTTTGCAACGGGACCTTCACCGGGCCGCGGCGGATAAAGCGGCGGGGGCTTTGACCGGGTCGTCGGGCATGGCCAGGCCGGAGACCTTTTTGTCCGGCGGCCACATGCAGACCTTTGATCTGATCCGTCTTTTGATGATGATCACGGATCAGACCTACTGTTCGGTGGCGGAGCTGGAGGATGAAGATGGTCAAAAGAACCGTCTGGCGGGTTTTTTGTGCCGTCTGGCCACCGATCCCGGGAACTCGTTCCTGGAGGGAGAGATTCACGGCCTTTACCTGACAGGGGTTCGCCTGCACTTCGGGGCGTTGAGGCGGGTCCTGGAGAGTCTGGACGACCCGGAAGAGGGCATGCGGAACCTGTCCCGGATGTTTCGACTGGCCGTGGCTGTGCGCATGGCGGAGCTGGGGGGGAAGTGGGGTCTGGACACGTCCGATATCCAGAAGGCCGTGAACAGCCGTCTGACCGAGGCGGAAGAGTTCACTTTCGATCAGGTGGAGGCGCTGGCCGGCGCGGCCATGAAGGGGGGGGAGCTGGAGAAGGCTGTCCGGGCTCTTCCGTTTGGCCCGGAGCTGATCAATAAGGGCATGCTTGGCAAAGATATGGCGCTTGGGGCCGCCGGGGAAGTCCTGGACAGAGCGGAGAAAGCCGCGACTGAGACCGGGGGCGAGGCGCTCAAGTCCGCTTTGCGGATTTTCAACGGCGATTTCAGGGGAGCCGGGGAATCGGCGGTCAAGGCGTTTAAAAGCGCCATTTCCGACATCCGGGACGCCTTTGGCGAGGCGGGAAAATCCCCGGAAAAGCTGTTCACCTCGCCCGGGGAATTTATGAAAAACCTCTTCGGGTCGATGGGGAAAGCCTTCAAGTCCTGGTTCGGAAACGACTGCGACGAAGTGAGGATTTCCCGTCAGGAGGATTTGCGTCTTTTCAATGTGAAGTTCGGGGGCGGGACATTCGCCCTTGCCAACGATCCGAAAAAGCGGATGTATCACCTGACCGGCCGGGTGAAGGGATGCCCGGAGGCGTCGGGATTTTCGGGATACGCGGCCCGGGCGTACGTGCCCGCCGAGTCTTCGGACCCGTCGCTTTATTTTGCCATTGACATGGGCGACACGTCGGACAGCTGCCAGAACAAGCGTTACGGGGGAATCGGAACAGGCCCGGGCTCCATGTGGTTCGGCTGGTGGGACGGGGGCCATCTTGATTTCAAATCCGCCCGGGCCGGCGAGGGGTCGGGCACATGGTGGGGGCTTCCGGATTACGGCCCCTTTGCCGGGGACCGGGAGATCGGCTCCATGGTGTCCGGAAAAGACGGCATGGTCTGGGCGCTGGACGATTCGGGAAAGATCCACGAGTTCAGGGACCCGAATCATGGCGTCACAACGGGAGATTATGCCTGGAGCTGGCGCATGATCCCGGACCCCCGTCCGGCATCGGCCGGGGAAAGCGCTCTCAAAGAGCTGCTTCCCCTGGAGGCAAAGCGCATGATCGCGGTCAATGGGAAAAACGAGCTGTTTTATTCCGCCTCTTCTTCGGCGGCGTGGAAAAAGATATGGCCGTCTTTTAAAGCCATTGACATGGAAAAGGGGATCGTGTCCTTTTCCCCGGGACAGTTTGATCTGTTTCACGGCCCCGGGGGCATGGTCTTTGTCACGGCGTCGGACGCCGGCGGAAATTTTTACGCGTCGTGGATATCCGGGGAAAAGGCGTTTCCTTTGTGGATGAAGCTTTACCGGTTTGACAAAGGAATCCATGATTTTGATTTCTCGGACGACGGGCGCAAGCTGGCCATTTTGGACGGCGAATTCAAGCCCCATCTGGTTCCCGTCAATGACACAATCGACTGGGCGGGGGTTCAGGCCGGGGCCGGGGCCTGGATGGACTCGGCGGTCATGGAGGCTTTGGGCAAAGGGGAGTTGGAAAAGGCCCGTGAGCTGATGGCCCTGGTAAACGGCGGAAAGAGCCCTTCGGCCCTTCCGGCGCCTGTGGCGGTTGTGAGTCTTTCGGGAAAAAGCAAGTCCCCGGACCCGGTCGGGGTGTCGTGGAGAAAGGCGGCCGGGGACAACCGGACCCGTTTTTACCATGTCCAGGGGGGCCGGCGGGACTCGTCGTCCCCGGAGATGGATTTTTACACCACGAAAAACGCCTTTGAGATTCCCATGAACGCCTTTTCAGACGGCGTCATATACGCCCGGGTCCGGGCCATGGATATGGACGGGAGCCAAAGCCCGTTCACGGAACTGGGGGAGAGGATCAAAGACACCACCCCGCCGGAGCGTGTGACCGGGATTGCCGCGGCTTTGGCCAAAACCCCGGGCTCGAAAGTCTATGACGCCGTCCGGGTGTTTTGGAATCCTTCCCGGGACCGGGACTTCGCCCGGTACCGGATTTACAAAATCAAAGGCGCCTCCCGGGAAAGGCTCGCGGTTCTGGACGGGCTTTCGCCCGCGGGAGAGCGGACCGGGGCCCCAAACGCCTTTTATATGGACGCGGGCGCGGACGCCGGGGCCTGGTTTCAGTACGCGGCCACGGCGGTGGATGACGCGGGCAATGAGAATCTGTTGGCCGGTCTTTCAGCGCCGGTTTTTTTAAACAACGCGCCGTCATTGCCGGGGGGCGCCCGGGCCTTTTCCCCGATTCCGGAGGATGAAAGAGACAGTTCCGGGGATTTGGTTTCGCGCTTTCTGCAAGGGGCGTCGGACCCCGAGGGCGACGCTGTCGGCATGGCCGTGATCTCGGCGGACAGCGACGGGGGCCGGTGGGAATACCGCCGCCCCGGCGGGGACTGGACGGCCTTTGTGTCGGCGAGCCCGATAAGGGCCCGGCTTCTTGAAGCGTCCGACCGAATCCGCTTTGTTCCGCTTTCGGACTGGAACGGGGATGCGACAATCACCTTCCGGGCCTGGGACAAGACCAAAGGCATGGCCGGGAGAACGGCGGACGTGTCTGGAAACGGGGAGTATCATCCTTACAGCGCCCACAGCGCCTCGGCCTCTGTCACCGTGAGGCCCGTGAACGATCCCCCGTCCTTTGTCAGGGGGCCGGACCTGAATATCATTGAGGACTCAGGGGCCCAGGTCGTTGAAAACTGGGCGTCTGAGATCGCCAAAGGCCCCGGGGACGAATCGGGCCAGAGGCTTTCGTTTGTGCTCGCCCATGACCGGGAGGCGCCGCCGGGGGCCATCCCGGACTTTTTCCACCAGGCGCCGGCCATGGACGAAAACGGGAGGTTGACCTACGCGCTTTATCCCGACGCCAACGGGACGGCGAATGTGACGGTCCGGTTAAGGGACGACGGGGGCGTGGAGAACGGCGGAATCGACGCGGATGAAAGCCGGCCGCCGGTCCGGTTTACGATCACGGCCCGTCCGGTGAACGATCCGCCGTCTTTTTCGGCCCTGGACCAGACCGTGGACGAGGACGCCGGAATTCGGCGAATCCCGCTTTCCGACTGGGCCCAGGACATCCGCCCGGGGCCTGAAAACGAAAAAGACCAGACGGTTGGATTCACAGTGGTTTCAACAAGCAGTCCGGGGCTTTTTTCCGCGCCTCCCTCCATCTCCCCGGACGGGGTTTTGATCTTTTCCCCGGCTTTGGATCAAAACGGACAGGCGCGGGTCACGGTCCGGGCCCGGGACGACGGGGGAGTGGAAAACGAAGGCGTGGATCAAAGCGCGCCTGTGACGTTTGGAATCACGGTTCGTTCCGTGAACGACGCGCCGTCGTTTTCAAAAGGCGCCGACATCCGGGTCCGGCAGAGCGCCGGAAGGCGGGTTTTGAGAAACTGGGCGAGACAAATCAGCGCCGGCCCGGCCGACGAGTCGGGGCAAAGACTTCATTTTGAGGTCAAAGCCTCGCGTCCGTCCTTGTTCGCGGTCCAGCCCGCCATCTCTTCCGGCGGGACCCTCACGTTCACGCCCCGTCGGAACAGAAGCGGGAAAACGTCTGTGACCGCGGTCTTAAAAGACGGCGGCGGAAAGGACCGGAGCGGCGAGGACCAAAGCGCGCCGGCCCGCTTTAACATCCGGGTCCTTCGGGTCTCCCGGCCCGGAAGCGACGCGTCGAATGACGCGCCGTCCCAACCCCTGCTCGAATCCCCGGCCGCGCCTTAAACGGCCCGCCGGACTCATCGGCCAAAACGCCGCTTTCGGGGATTTCCCGGGAGCGGCGTTTTTTTATCGTTTATAGGGACAGGCGAATCAAGTCCATAGGGTGTGTGGATAAAAAACGTGATCACATCCCCCAAATATCAATCATGCGCCCCCGATAATTCTCTTTGCGCTGAAAAATTTTTTCATCCCACGTTTTTTCCGCGTCCCGGTCGAAAACAATCAGATTGCCGGTTTCGGCGCCGCATTTATCCATATATTCAAAAGTTTGCTCAAGACCCGCGCTGATTGTCCGCTCAAGCTCGCCATATTTGATTTTCAGCTCTATGACGATCCTTTGCGCTCCTTTTTCCCAAGGCCAGATAGGAAAAAAATATGGGGACAGGTAAATTAAATATGGGGACAGGTAAATAATGCTTGATTGACTGGACGTCCTTTGACAAGCCGTCTCTGTTTACAAAAGGGGATCTTAAAAACGCCTTTTTCTACGGGCCGGACCGGGCAAGATACAAAAAGACCGTGACCCGGGACGGGGTCGCCGAAAGCGTGACCGTGTATATCGGCAAGGATTATGAGAAAGTGACCGAAAACGGCCAGGATGTTCACAAATACTTTGTTTACGCCGAGGGACAATTGGCGGCCGTCCACAAAAAAATCGGGAACGCGCCGGACGAGACCCGGTATATGCGCCGGGATTTCCTGGGAAGCATCGACACGGTGACAAACGGCCTTGGGGACGTGGAGGAAAAAATGGCCTACGCGCCATTCGGAAGCCCCCGGTCTTTGGACGGGCAGTCTGTGGATTTTTCCCTGTCCTTCACAAACCGGGGATTCACCGGCCATGAGCATATCGATGATATGGGGATCATCCACATGAACGGCCGGGTCTATGATCCTGAGATCGGCCGGTTCCTGTCGCCTGACGGTTTCATCCAGGACCCCTACAGCAGCCAGAGCTTTAACCGCTACACTTACTGTTTGAACAATCCCTTGCAGTATACTGATCCGAGCGGACAGTTTTTTGATGCGGTCATCCGCGCAGTCGGAGGCGCCATATTCGGCGGGGTGATGGCGGCGATAAGCGGCGGGGATATTCTTGAGGGCATGATCACCGGGGCTGTTTCGGCTGTAATCTTTGGTTTTGCAGGCGACATTTCCGCAAGATTGGGAGATATTGCGCGGGCCGGTATACATGCCGCCGCAGGAGTGGTTTCCGCAGGGGCTAATGGCCTGATAACAGGAGCCGATTCCAGTATGATCGGGCAGAACATGCTGATAAACGGCTTTTCAGCCGGGGTGGCAAAATATGGCGCCTTGAAGTTGTTTGGCGGGAGTGGTATTCTTAGAGAAACTATGGGGAAGATGGGGTCGGAAGGCAGGTTTTTCACCGAATTCGCGTCTTATTCCGCCATAGGAGGCGTGACCGGCGGCATGGCATCCTCTGCGCAGGGAGGCGACTTTGGCGATGGATTCGCACAGGGGGCTCGCACAGCGGCTTTTGGATATCTGTTTAATTGGGCTGGGCATGAGATAAATGAAGAGATGACTGATTGGCTCACTGAGGATCGAGAGGGGGAATATTCTTTTGACGATTATTTTAAATCCGGATCCCCTGAGGAAGCGGCTAAACACGCGCGATGGTTGACCGGCCATGCCGGAGGATTAGACAGAATGCCGGAATTGGCGAATTCAGCGGCTGTGACTTTAACTGTCGCAGAATCGGCGATATGGGGATACTCGGTTGTGGTTGAAGCCTATCCGCTTGCCATGGCTACCGCTGATCGGTGGGCGCCTTACGCCCAGGAGTTAGGTTCTGCTATATTATCGCATTTTGGAGAAATACCACCTACTCCGCCGGATGGTCCGATAAGCACTATGCTATTAGTTAAAGATATCACACAACGTCCCGAGAATTATTTTAATCTGAACAGGAAGTAGGCTTGCGAACATTTTTAACTTTAATGTGGTAGACATGAAAAAGAACATTTTTTTGAAACCGTTCTATAGATCCTTAATAGCATTTACGATTATGTTAATCGATGAAAAAATTGGTTTTACTAAGTATTCGATACCTTCTATAGATCCAGTTCCATGGTCAATATTTTTTGCCGAAGGCATTTTCAGGGCATTCTATTTTTCTTTAGCGTTTTTTTTATGTTTGTGTCTTTGGGAGTTTAGAAAAGTAAAAAGCCAAGACAAGGATGCTCACAAATAAAGCATATCGGCCTCAAAGCTTGAACAGTGAATGATGCCCGGGACGGGATCGCGGATTGCCCGAGGGACCCGATGGCGTTCCCATAGACCATCACATCCAGTCCCGAAATAGGGATGGTTTGCCCGCAGGCTCTGGTCTTTCGGAATTCAACGTCATGGCCGAAGCCGTGCGATTGATACGATACCAGCGATATGGGTATGAGGCCGGGGCGTTGAGCCGGTCTGGCAAATTTTTTCAGGAACCGTTGAGTGCGGAAAAGGGAAGAAAGGAAATAGACGCCGGATTCAATTTGAGCCGTGTGCGGCGATTTGCACGCCGTTTGTTTCAGAGGTTCGGGCATCATCGGGTACGAAAAACCTTGAAGGGGACTTCGGCGGCGTTGTGACGGCCATAATCGGTCGAATGTCGGCTGTGATCATCACCGCGCTGGGCTGATTGGAGGCTTGAGACAATGAAAAAATGCTGCTTATGCGGAGTGGATACCGAGATTGTTGAAAATGAGCCATATCATTACGACGAGTCCGGGCTTGACGTGGCGCTGTTTGGGATCACACAATACCGCTGCCCGGACTGCGGCGAATCTTATGCGGCCATACCGGGCCTTCGGAAGCTGAATCGTTTTATCGGCCTTCATATCTGCAAGGATCGAAAGGCCCTCTTAAAACCCGATGAGATCAGATTTCTGCGAAAAGACCTTGGCCTTAAATCCAAAGAGCTGGCCCGGGTCCTGGGGGTTTCCCCGTCCACCCTGTCCAGATGGGAAAACGGGAAAAAAGAAATAGGCGAAGCCTATGATCGTTTGCTGCGCTCCATTTATATCTCATCCGCTTTCGAGCGGTCCGATCTTTTGATATGCGACGGATTGATTAATCTGTTCAAAGAAATTCCGGCCAAACGGAATAAGATCACACAGCCGAACGCCATTTCCTTAACCCCTTCGGAGTGGCTGAACAACGCGGATGAAGCCTGTTTCGCATGATTCTTTTATGCCCCCGCCAAATCATTGTCGGCAAACAAGCTCACATGCCGGAAAATTTCACCTCAGCGCCGATTATACAGGCGACAAATCTTTGCCGGGGGTCGGATTGAGTTCTTAGGGGTTCACTCAAAAATCAGTTTACAATTTTGGGAGTTAAGTCGCCTGTCTGACAAGGCGTGAAAACTTGAGGCATATCGGGATATACCGAGTTTTCATAACGCAGTCAGACAGGATGAATTGGCTTCCAAAATGTAAAGTTATTTTTGAGTGAGCCCTTACTATTGAGATTCATCCTCTTCAGAATGGCGGGCATCCTGCGGCGGCGCTGGAAAAAGATACACCCGAACCTGCTGAACAAAGTCTGTGGCATCCCGAAGGTACTCATCAATCGCGGTGACATCAGGCTTCACCAGATCGACATAATCAAATTTTTGCCGATATTCAAAGACCATATTGTAAAGCTTGA
>CAACVI010000007.1 GCA_900659855.1 Candidatus Desulfarcum epimagneticum | reverse complement strand
GCAAAGAACGTATTGGGGTTGGGGGGTAAACGGATAATGCCTTAATAGTGATATCGGGCTTGCAGAAATTCTACCGTATCCTTTTTAACCAGATATACAATTCGATGTTCCTGAGTTAATCGGCGCGACCCACAACCGGAGCCCAGGTATTTAAGCGGCTCGGGCTTTCCAATTCCGCGCCGTAGATCGGATTTTTTACGACGCCATCAATAATGCTTGATAGCGCTATCATCCAAAGTCCGCGCCCGGCCTCTCTCTCTCCCCTCGCGGATGATATTCACTATTTCCTGTGTCGTGATGTCCGCCTGAATGGATGGCACATCCAAAGGGGAAGACGACATTTTTTCCGGGATCAACGCGAAAGTCCGCCCGTCTTTATTCCTTGAAACGCCTGTCTGAATCCGTATCATCCGATTTTCTCTTTTATTTTATCGCAGGACGACATCTATTTTTCGTCCCACAGCCCTGGCAAATTTTTCGAGTGTTGAAAGGCGAATATCAGTGGCATGATTTTCCATCCGGGAAACAACGGATTTTGTGGTCTTAAGACGCTTTGCGATTTGTTCCTGTGTAAGACCGGATTCAACCCGAGCCTGTTTCAGCATGACGCCAAGTTTGAACGTTTCAAGTCGCTCATCGTACCCTGACCAGAATTCAGGGTCCCGCTTCATACGTTTGTTTTTGTATTTTTGAAAATCACTCATTTTTTTCAAGTTCGCATATACGCGAACATATTTCAACAAAAAAGACACGCGAACGATTCAGTTCCGTATAAAAAGGGGACTAATAAAAAGGGAATATGCCTCTTTGCGCCAAATATGCATTTGAAATGCATAATGTCAAGAAGAAAAGGTTTTTCGCAAACGGGCCGCCTGAAAAAATACCTTGCCAAAAACCCCGCTCCCGGCGCTATGATAAGCCAATGCCGACGCTTTCGGGGGGCGTCGGCTGAATGCCGTTGAATTCAAAACCCCGCCTCAGTCAAAAGAGAAAAATAAAAATAGCTAAAAGAGAAAAAGAAAAATGGAAAACAACGATTTATTGAAAGAATTTCCGGTCAAAGGATTTCTGGCCTCCGGGGTCCACGCGGGCCTCAAGGACCAGGGCCCGGATTTGGGAATGATCTGTTCCGAAGCCCCGGCCGCGGCGGCCGCCGTGTTCACCTCCAACCGTGTCAAGGCGGCCCCGGTTCTTCTGGCCATGGAAAAAATCGCCTCCGGCCGATGCCGATGCGTCATCGTCAACAGCGGAAACGCCAACTGCTGCGTGGGGCCATCGGGCATGGAGGCGGCCCGCCGCATGTCGGCCGCGGCCGCCGGGGAGCTGGGAATCGGCGAGGACCTGGTCATCCCGGCCTCCACCGGGGTCATTGGGAGAAAACTGCCCATTGAAAAAATCGAGGCCGCCGTCCCGTCCCTGGCCGCCTCCCTTTCCCCGGGGGGAATGGGGGATTTCGCAAAATCCATCATGACCACCGACACCCGGCCGAAAATCGCATTCGCGCGGGGGGACATCGGCGGCAAAGCCTTTTCGGTGGCGGGGGCGGCCAAGGGATCGGGCATGATCCATCCCGACATGGCCACCATGCTGTGCTTTGCGTGCTCGGATATCGACATCCCCGCGAATCTTTTAAAGGAATCCCTGCAAAAGGGCGCGGCCGCCTCCTTCAACCGGATCACGGTGGACGGGGACACCAGCACCAACGACATGGCCCTGGTCATGGCCAACGGCGTGTCCGGGGCCCGGGTTGAAAGCCCGTCCGATCTCAAACGTTTCCGAAACGCCCTGGACGCCGTCCTTCTGGACCTGGCCCGAAAAATCGTGGAAGACGGAGAGGGGGCCTCCAAAACAGCGGAAATCATCGTCAAAGGGGCGCGTTCCGATGACGAGGCCCGGGCCGCCGCCGACACCGTGGCCGGGTCCAGCCTGGTGAAAACGGCCTTTGCCGGGCAGGACCCCAACTGGGGCCGGATCATGGCCGCTTTGGGCCGGTCGGGCGCCGAAATGGACCCGGACCGGATCGATATTGATTTTGACGATGTCCCGGTGGCCCGAAACGGAGCGGGCCTGGGGGACGGGGCGGAAAAACAGGCGGCGGCGGTTTTGGAAAAACGCGCCTTTTCCATATCGGCGAATCTGAACATGGGAAGCGGCCGGGCCTCGGTTTTCACGTGCGATCTCACCGCCGAATACGTGGCCATCAACGCCGACTACACCCACCGGACATAAGGACCCGGGAAATGTCCGGAATCCGACTTCAGAAATTTCTCTCCCGGGCCGGGGTGTGCTCCAGGCGCAGGGGCGAGGCCCATATCCTGGCCGGGGATGTCCGGGTCAACGGAAAGGTGGCCGACGTCCTGGGAATCAAGGTGGACCCGGCGTCGGACCGGGTGACGTTTAAGGGAAAAAGAGTTGAAATCGCGCTGGAAAAAATTCACATCGCCTTAAACAAGCCCAAAGGCGTGGTGACCAGCTGCGCCCAGCCCGGCGCTCGCATCGTCCTGGACTTTGTGGACATCCCGGAGCGGGTGGTTCCCGTGGGGCGGCTGGACAAGGACTCCACGGGCCTTCTGATTCTCACCAACGACGGCGCGCTTCACCACGCCCTTTCCCATCCCTCCTTTGACCATGAAAAAGAGTACATGGTGTCGGTGAAAAATCCCATTTCCGACAAGGCCCTGAAACGAATGGCCGACGGCGTGGTCCTGATGGGAAGAAAAACCCGCCCGGCCCGGGTCCGGCGGATATCGGCCCGGCGGTTTCGAATGGTCCTCAAGGAGGGGCGAAACCGCCAGATTCGCCGAATGGTGGAGATGGCCGGAAACGAGGTGACGGATTTGAAACGTGTCCGGATTTCCGGCGTGAGCCTTGGGAAACTCAAGGAGGGGGCGTGGCGCCGTCTCACCGGCCGGGAAATCCAAAACCTGCGCCAAAGCCTGAAAAAGACCCCATGACCGGGATTCGCCTCACACCCGGCCCCGGGAGACCAGGTCCGCGAAATGGTCAAAGGAGCGGTTCCACGTGGCCTCGGCGTCGTCGGGAAAAAAACATCCCGGAACCTGGCGGCTTTTGAGGTGGTATTGAACGCACTGGCAGCACAGGCCTTTTTTCGCGCACGGCTCGTATGTGCAGTTGCAGTTTTCAAGGTTTTTTTCTTTGGCGCATTCCATATAATGTCTCCTTAAGGTCTGTTTTTTTTACGATTTAAAATATCTGTACCATTTTTCAAGCGTCTTCGGCCCAACCTTCAGACGCCGGCCCATGATCATCGCCTGGTTGATGAGAAGGGTTTTAAAAAAACCCAGCTCGTCCCACCGCCGGCCGGATGTGGACACGGCCCGGGAGGCCAGGCGGACGCGCCCCATTTTTTTGAGCTTAAGGACCAGCTCATAATCCTCCATAATGGGGGCGTCGGGGAATCCTCCGGCTTTTTCAAACACGTCTTTGAGGACAAACAGGGCCTGGTCGCCGTAGGGGAGCTGAAGCCAGGCGCTTCTTAAATTGGCGAAAAACGCCACCATGCCCCGGGCGGGGTGAGAGCCGGAAATTCCCAGGCGAAAGGCCCCGGCCGACGCGCCGGGCCGGGACAACATGTCGATGACATCCGCGCCGAAACGCTCGGGAAGCCGGGTGTCGGCGTGGAGAAAAAGAAGAATCCGGCCCCTTGCCCGGGCCGCCCCGGCGTTTTGCTGGGTTCCCCGGCCCCGGGGGGAGAGGACCCCGAAGGCGCCCGCGTTCCGGGCCGCGTCCAGGGTGGCGTCGGCGCTGCCGCCGTCGGCCACGATGATCTCGGTTGAGGGCGCCCGGGCGGATTTGATGGCGGCGGGCAGGCGTTTTTCCTCATTGAGCGTCGGAATGATGACCGAAATCACGGGCTCGGGCAGATCCGCCATCAAAGGAGAGTGAAAAATCCGGGCCAGGTCCGAAGGAAGGTCCACATCGGCCAGGGGGGGAAGAAGGGCCGGGGAAAGCCCCAGGGACCGGGCCGCCGCCAGTGTTTTTTCCAGAACCCGGTCGCTTCCCCAGGGCATGTCCGCGGAAAACAGCGCCTCTTGGGTCCGGCCTGTCCCGATGAGCCAGTAGCCCCCGTCCAGGGCCGGGCCCAGGACCAGGTCGTTTTTTTTCACAAGCCCGCATGCCCGGGCCAGAAGATCGGCCGAGACCCCCGGGCAGTCGCACCCGAACAGGACCGCGCGGGACGCGCCCTTTGAAAGCGCCCGGTCCATGGCCTCGCGCATTCGCCGGCCCAGGGACCCGCTTGACTGGGGTCGAAAAAGGCCCGGGCCGTAAAGGCCGGCCATTTTTTCAGCGTCCCCCCCGGAAAAGCGGATTTCAATCTCCCAGTCGGGGTCTTTTCGGCAGAAATCCCGGGCCGCGCCGATGGCCAAAGCGCTCATGCGCCTGTGCAGCCCGGCGGCGTTTTTTTCTCCCAGGAAAGGAATGAGGCGGGTCTTGCATCGGCCCGGCTCGGGAAACCGGGTGAAGACAATGAGCCGCCCCTTCATGGCCCGTCTTCAAACCGGTGCATAAAACCGGAAAAAGCGATCTCCTCCAGCCGGTCCGCCGCCACGCCGATGGCCTGGACAAAGGCGTCCCGGCTTTGCTCCATGTTCGCGGTCAGCGCCTCCGGCGGCGTGTTTTCTTTCATGACGCCGTTGGCGTAGTCCACCCCGAACCCCAGAAGAATATAGGGAATCTCCATTTCCCCGAACAAAACGGTCTCCGGGCCGCAGGTCTGGCTGACGGCGTCGCAGTACTGGGCGAAAAAGGAAATCTCTTTCACGGAGTTGAACCGGGGCCCGTTGACATGGCCGTAGGTCAGGCCCGTCAGCGCCCGGGAAGACGAAAACCAGTCCGAGACGTCGTAAAAGGGGTTGGAAAACATCCAGTGCCCCCGGCCGTTCTGGCCCTCACGCTCAAACGCCGAGCATATCTCGCCTGAGGGCAGCCGGTTGTCCGGGAAAAACAGATCGTTGAAAATCATGAGCCGGGCCAGGGGAATGGCCGGGTTTAAAACGCCGCACACGGTGGTGGCGATCACGGCCCGGGGCCTGAGGGCCGCCGCGGCCAGGCAGTTGGCCCGGTGATCGATCATATTCGGCAAAAGGGTGTGGCCCTCCCGGTGCCGGGAGAGAAAGGCGATTTTTTTCCCCCGCCAAAGCCCCTCTTTGAACAAAACCGTTCCCCGGGGGGTCTCCACCGGTCTGTCCGCCCATTCCGAGGCGCCGGGGAAATCATAAAAACCGCTTCCGGTGATCACGCATAAATCCGTCATGGATATTTGTCCTCCTTTTTCACGCCGTGGCGCCCTGGCAGCTGGAGCCGCTTCCGGCGGCGCATCCGTAGCAATGGTTGTGGATGGCGATCCCGATTTCATCCAGGTCGCCGGGCGTTAAGTCAAAAACGCCGGCTTTGCCGCGGGCCGGGGCCGGGATCTCCAGCATCTGGTTGAAATCGCAGTTGAAAATCGATCCGTCCGGCGCCACGTTCAGGGTGAATTTGCACATGACGTTTCGCGCCGCCAGGGGATTGAAGGCGTTGACCAGCTCCAGGGCGTAGTCGTCGAAATTGTCCGTTTCAATGAGGTAGTCCAGGAAACGGCCCACGGGCATGTTGGAGATGGAAAACAAATGGTTGAACCGGACGCCGTGGTTTTTAAGCAGGTTTTTCCGGTACTCATGCTCCAGGGTTCTTTGGTCCGCCGCCAGAAAGGCCCCGGCGGGATTGTGGACCAGATCCAGGATCAGACCCGAGCCCTCCCGGCCGTATCCCCTTTCGGACAGCGCCTTCAACGCCTGGATGGCCTTTTGGAAATTGGCCTTTCCCCGCTGTTTTTCATACTTCTCCGCCGTGAAATGCGGCAAAGAGCCCGCCAGCTCCACCTGGTTTTCCGCGTAGATGTCCAGAAACCGGTCGTAGGGAGGCTCGGTTAAGATGGCGAGGTTGGAGCGTGTGATGATCCGTCTGCCGGTCTGGGCCAGCTCGCCCAGGAACCATTCCAGACGCCCGTGCGTCTCCGGCGCGCCGCCGGTGATGTCCACGCATTGGATGGGGTCTGAGGACGCCAGCTCCAGACATTTTTCCAAAACGGCGTCCGACATGCGCGCCTTGCGATGGGCGGAAGACTCCACATGGCAGTGCCGGCATCTCAGGTTGCATTTTCGGGTGATATGGACCTGGAGAATCTCCAGCCGCTCCGGGGCCAGGACGGCGATGCCGTTTTCATGGAGTTTGTCTTTGAAAAAAGGTTGAATTTCGGCGAGTTTTTCCTTTTGGAGATCGGCGTTCATCACATTTCCTTCTTTTTGATGATTTTTCTCATCTGGGTGGAATGGGCCAGGGCCACCCCGGCCAGCATGGACGCGCCCACATGGGCCGCCTCCATCATTTCATCGGCGGAAATGCCCATGGACAGGCATTTGACGGTGTAGGCGTCAATACAGTAGGGGCAATGCTGGGTGATGGACACCGCCAGGGCGATGAGGGTTTTTTCCCTTTCGGACAGCTTCCCGGCCGAGGTGGCCGAGCCGTAGTAGTCGAAAAATTTTTCCCCCAGCTCAGAGGCCTGCTCTCCGATGTTGGGAAAATCCGCCAGGTCTTTTTTGCTGTAGTAATGATCGCCCATGAACCCCTCCCTCTTTTTTTTACGATGTCGTTGGATTGATTTTCATTCTTTCCGGCCTGTTCCTGTATAGCCCGGCCGGCGGAAAAATCAAAGAAAAAAATCTTACTCCACGCACACCTTTCGCACGCTGGCCAGATCGCAATGGCCGGCCAGGATTTTTTCGATCCCGTCCTGCCTGAGGGTGGTCATGCCGTCTTTTTTCGCCTGTGTCCTTATTTTTTCGGCGGTGGCGGATTTTCGGATGAGGCGTTTGATCTCATCGGTTCCCGTCATCAGCTCATGGACGGCCATTCGGCCCCGGTATCCCGTCCCGCCGCATGACCCGCATCCCCGGGGCCGGAAAAGGGGGCGGTCTTTTTCAAAGGACGCGCCCGATTTTGGGGCGAACGCCTCCCGGCCGTATTCCCGGGCCAGCTCATCTCGCTCCGCCCGCGAGGGGCGGTAGGGCGCCTTGCAGGCCGGGCAAAGGGTGAGAATCAGACGCTGGGCCAGTATGCAAAGGATGGTGTCGGCGAAGTTGAAGGGGTCCATGCCCATGTCTAAAAGCCGGGAAATGCTTTCCGGGGCGTTGTTGGTGTGCAGCGTGGACAGCACCAGGTGGCCGGTCAAAGAGGCTTCGATGCCGATTCGGGTGGTTTCACGGTCGCGCATTTCCCCCACCATGATGACATCCGGGTCGGCCCGGAGAAACGAGCGCATGGCGGCGGCGAAGGTCAGCCCGATTTTGGGATTGACCTGCATCTGCCGCAAACCCGGCTGGGTGATTTCCACCGGGTCTTCGGCCGTCCATATTTTTTTTTCGGTCCGGTTGATATGCCCCAGCGCGGAATGAAGGGTGGCGGTCTTTCCCGACCCTGTGGGGCCGCAGACAAAAATCAGCCCGTGGGGGCGCTCCACCGCCCGGACAAAAGACCGGCGATTTCGTTTTGAAAAGCCCAGCCGGTCAAGGGGCATGGGCTCCCCGGCGGGAAGAATCCGCAGGACCACGTCTTCCATTCCGCCCTGGGTGGGAAGGGTGGCCACCCGCAGCTCAATGTCTTTTCCCCCGAATTTTTTAAACCGGATTTTTCCGTCCTGGGGCTTTCTTCTCTCCGCGATGTCCAGATCGGACATGATTTTGATCCTGGAAACCACCGCTCTTTTGTAGCTGTATGGAATGCCCGGGTACACCTGGCAGATTCCGTCCACCCGGAGCCGGACCCGGACGTTCTTTTTCCCGGGCTGGGGCTCAATGTGGATGTCCGACGCGTTCCGGGAATGGGCGTCCAAAACGATCTTGTTCACCAGCTGCACCACGGTCCCGTCCTCCTCGTCGGGCTCGGAATCGGGCTCGTCATCCTCCGCCTCGCTTTCAAGCCGCTCGATGATTTCATCAATTTCGGCCATCAGCGGCTCTTTCCGTGTGAAAAGGGAGATGAAATTTAAAACATCCTCCCGGAAGGCCACGCGGATCTGAAGCTCCCGGCCGGGAAAAAGCGCCCGGATCTCATTGATTTTTTCCAGATCGCCGGGGTTGTCCGTGGCGATCTCCACCTTTCCGGCCTCCATTCCCAAAGGAACCCACACACGGCCGCGCAAAAAGGGCGCCGCCAGTCCCCGCATGAGATCTTCGGGGACGGGGCGCCGGGGCTGGTAGGGGACAAAAGGCGCGTTGAAAAAATGGCTGAATGAGCGCCCGATCTCTTTTTTGGGAATGTCAAAGCGTTTGAGAAGCGTGGTCTCCAAAGGCTCCTGGTTCCCTTTTGAAAGCGTCTCGGCCCGATCAAACTGTTCGGGCGACAAAAGCCCCCGCTCCAGCAGACCGGCGAACTTGCCATGCCTTTTTTCAAGGCCGTCCGAAACGCCGCCCAAATCCCTTCCATGGACGCTCATTTGAATCGCCCTCCTGTGTTTGGGTTTCATCTAAAAAATAAACGAATTTTATTTTTTAGATGATGTATAGTCGCAGGACTTCAGGAAGGTCAATGGAAAATAAAGACAAAAAAGTAAAAATAGTCACAGCGGGCGACGCCTGGGGGAATCAAAAAAGAAAAAGGCGCCGAAATTCCCGGCGCCTCTTGAATGCATGAATAGGGACAGGGGGCTGAGCCGAAAAGATCAGTCCTTTCGCCCCAGAATTTTTTTCCGGTTGGCCAGGATCTTTTTGATCCCGCCCCCGACCAGTATCACGCCCATGATATAAAAACACAGTCGGATGAACCCCAGCTCAAAGGAATCGGTCTCAAACTCTGATATCTTCGGCATGATCTGGGGGGTGCGGTAAAACACCCCAAGGCCCGCCAGCAAAAGGGCGGCGCCCCAAAGGGTCTGAAAAAGAGGTTTTTTGTCGGACATTTTTGGAAGGCCTTTTGTTTAGGATGCCGCCATCGTTATTGCCGGTTGAGTTTTCCCTTAAAAGAAGGTTTCCGCTTTTCAATAAACGCGTCCGTGCCTTCTTTGAAATCCTCGCTGGTCACGCAGATGGCGAAGGCGTCATTTTCAATGAGACAGCCGGTGGGCAGATCCACGCTCAGGCCCCGGTTGAGGGCCTGCTTGGCCTCCCGGAGGGACACCCGGCCCATGGAGGCGATCTTTTGGGCGGTTTTTTTCACCTCCTCCATCAATGACACCTCGGAGCACACCTTGTTGACAATGCCCAGCTCTTTGGCCTCGTCCGCCTGAATCATCTTTCCGGTGAAAACCATCTCCCGGGCCATATTGGGGCCGATGAGCCTGGCCAGCCGCTGGGTGCCGCCGAATCCCGGGATAATGCCCAGGGTGATTTCCGGAAGGCCGAACACCGCCTTTTGAGAGGCGTAAATGAAATCGCACCCAAGGGCGATCTCCGTGCCGCCCCCCAGGGCGAAGCCGTTGACCGCCGCGATGACGGGAATGGGCGACTCCCCCAGCCGGGCGATGATGTCCTGGCCCTTTTTGGCGAAAAGCTTGGCGCTCAAGGGGTCCAGGGTGTTGATCTCCTTGATGTCGGCCCCGGCCACAAAGGCCTTGTCCCCGGAGCCCGTCAAAACCAGCGCCCGGGCCTTTTCGTTTTCGCTTATCTCATCGAGGGCCTGTGAAAATTCGCCCAGAAGCGCGCTGTTCAAGGCGTTGAGGGCCTTGGGCCGGTTAAAGGTGATGAACGCCACATCCCCGTCCATTTCAAAAATAATGTTCTGATACGCCATGCGCTCTCCTTTCATGGGACCCATTCATATGTTTGGCTCATATGTCTGGTCGGTGTGTTTGAATTGACGGTCAAATAAAAAACATCGCGGAAAATATCAAATCAGGGCCCCGGGGTCAAGGCAAAATAAGTCTTGCGGTCCGGAACCGACGCGTCGAATGACGCCCATTCAAAAACGCCTTGACCCGTTTCAGGTCCAATGGTATAAAACAAGTTTGGTTTTCACATTGCGACGCCATTTAAAGAGGCTTTAAAATTGACGACAAAAGAGAAAAAAAGCGCCGATGATTCCAAACCGGATTTGACAAGGATGAAAGTGAAGTTTGAAATCTATGGAGAGGAAATGATCGAAAAGAAAGTCAAATCCAGCGGAAACAGCGGGAGGGTGTACCTGCCCCCCAACTGGGTGGGCAGCCAGGTTAAAATCATCAGGATGAATTGATCGCTCAGAGATCGGGTTTTGCTATGGACCGTATAGACATCAGGAAACTAAGGCTGGAAGACGCCGGGGAAATCGCCGACATACACGAAAAAATCGTTCGCAGACCCCGGGAGACGGATTTCGTTCAGATTGTCCGCCAGGCCAAGAAAACCGGCGACGCCAGTTTTGTGGCCCATCTGGAAGGCAAAATCGTGGGATACATGATCGCCTATGTGCTGGCCGGGGGTTTCGGCCTCAAACAAAGCGTCTGGATCGCCAACCTGGGCGTCATGCCCGACCGCATGGGCCAGGGCATCGGGGAGGCCCTGGCGGAAAAGATATTTGAATATTCCAGACAAAACCATATCATGGATGTTTACACGTCCGTGAGGTGGGACACCCCGGACCTCCTGTCGTTTTTTAAAACCCTTGATTTTTCCCAAAGTAATTTCATCAACCTCATCAAAAGGATTTAGCGCCCATGTCTGTTTTGAGAAAAGCGCGCGCTCCGGGCATGGCGCGGCCCTTTTCCAGGGTTTTCCTTCCGGCGGCGCGGGTCTTTATGGCCGCTTCGGCCATGGCCGGTCTTTGCCTTTTCCCATCTCCGGACGAGGCCCGGTCCGGAACCGGGTCCGAAAAGCCGGTGGTGTTTGTCAGCGTCGCGCCCCAGCGATATTTTGTCCGCCGGATCGCCGCCGACACGCTGGATGTCCGGATCATGGCGCCCCCCGGGGCGAGCCCGGCCACCTATGAGCCCCGGCCCCGCCAGATGGCGGCGCTGTCAAAGGCCAAAATTTATTTTGCCATCGGCGTTCCCTTTGAAAAAATCTGGCTGAAAAAAATAGCGGCCTCCAACCCGGACATGCGGATTGTGGACACATCCGCCGGCGTTGAAAAAAAACCCATGGACGTTTTTCATGACCATCATCATGGCCATGACCATGAGAGCGGGGCCCCGGGCGTCCTGATGGACCCCCACATCTGGACCTCCCCTCCCCTGGTGGCGAAGCAGGCGCGACACATCCTGGCGGCGCTTGGGGAAATGGACCCGGGGCGCCGTCCTTTTTATGAAAAAAACGCCGCCGCCTTCATCAAACGCCTGGAAGAGCTGGACGCCGATTTTCGAAAAATATTCAAAAAATCGACCGGGATGGGCTTTATGGTCTTTCACCCATCCTGGGGCTATTTTGCCCGGGCCTACGGATTGAGACAGATCCCTGTGGAGGTGGAGGGAAAGGAGCCCAAGGCCCCCCAGCTTAAACAGCTGATCCTTAAGGCCGGACGGATGGGAGTCAAAGTCATTTTCGCCCAGCCCCAGTTTTCATCAAAAAGCGCGGAGCGCGTCGCCCGGGAGATCGGGGCGCGGGTGGTCTTCGCCGACCCCCTGGCCGAAAACTGGTTTCAAAATATGCGTGAGACAGCGGCGAAATTTCAACAGGCGGCCCGGGAGGAGAGCCCGAAATGACGCCCCTGGTGGTGGAGATGAAAAACGTCTCTTTCGGATACCGGGGCCGGCGCGTCATTCAAGACGCGGACATGGAAATCCGAAAGGGGGATTTCGTGGCCATGATCGGGCCCAACGGGGGGGGAAAAACCACTTTGATCAAGCTGATCCTGGGCCTTTTGAAACCGGACCGGGGGACGATCCGGGTCATGGGGACCGCCCCTTCCAAAGCCGTCCGCCAGGTCGGGTATGTGCCCCAGGACGTTCACATCAACCGGGATTTCCCCATCACCGCCCTGGACGTGGTCATGATGGGGGCGCTGGGGACTCGCGGGAGACGTTTTAAAAACGCCGGAAAGACCCGGCGGGGGGCGCTTGAGTCCCTGGACCGGATGGGCATGGCTGAGTTCGCGTTGAAAAAAATCGGCGATCTTTCCGGGGGTCAGCGTCAGCGCGTGCTTATCGCCCGGGCCCTTTTCTCCAGCCCCGGGCTTCTGCTTCTGGACGAGCCCACGGCCGCCATAGACGCCCGGGCCCGGAACGATTTTTTTCGGCTGCTCAAAGAAATCAACCAGGAGATCAGCATCCTGATGGCCGGCCACGATCTTGTGGAGATATCCGCCCACGTGAAATCCGTGGCCTGCGTCAACAAAACCCTCCACCGCCATGAGCATGCGGAGATCACGGAAGAAATGATGGCGTGCATGTACCCCGACTCCCCGGAAGACATCTGCCCGGTGGACCTGATCGTCCACGGGCTTCGCCGCCGGGCTCCGAAGAAACAGGGGGTGGACGGGACGCCATGATGGATTTTCTGGAGTTTGAGTTTATGCGAAACGCCCTGGCGGCGGGGGTTCTGGCCGGGATCATATGCGGGATCATGGGCTCCCTTGTGGTGGTGAACCGCATTGTGTTTCTTTCGGGAGGCGTGGCCCACGCGGCTTACGGCGGCATCGGCATGGCCCTTTATTTCGGATGGCCCTACATGGCCGGGGCCATGGGATTTTCGCTGGCCGCCGCCATGGTCATGGCCGGGGTCAGCGTCGGGGCCAGGGGCCGGTCCGACACCGTCATCGGCGTGATATGGGCGGTGGGAATGGCCCTGGGAGTGATTTTGACGGATTTGACCCCCGGCTACAACGCCGATCTCATGGGCTATCTTTTCGGAAGCATTCTGGCGGTTTCCCAGTTGGACATCCTGGTCATGGGGGGGGCGACGGTCCTCATCGCCGTTCTGGCCTTTTTCTATTACCCGGAGCTGCTGGCCCTGTCCTATGACGAGGAATTCGCCGGTATCCGGGGAGCGCCCACCCGCGTCCTTTATTTTATCATGATCGCCATGCTTTCGGCGACCGTGGTTCTCATTATCCGGGTGACGGGTTTGATTCTGGTCATCGCCCTTTTGACCATTCCCCCCTTTATCATGGAAAAGCGGGTCAAGTCCCTGGCCGGGATGATGGCGGGCTCCAGCCTGCTGGGCGCCCTGTTCATCGTGGCGGGGCTGTGGCTGTCATGGACGTTCAACCTCACCTCCGGCGCCGCCGTCATCATGGTCGGGGGCGCGGCCTTTTTCCTGTCCCTGGCCCTTGAGCGGGCCATTCTTTTCATCCGGAAACGGTAGGGAGGGGGCTTTCCATATCCACGGCGACACCAGCCGTCAGGTTTCGGATCCGATCAGGCAAACCGGGATCGACAGCTTTGACATTCTGAGGATTTCGTTTGATGTCATGGGCTAAAAAAGTCAAAAATTCAGCCGGAACCGGGTCCTCCCCGGAACGGTTTTTCCGGGACAGGACGACGCTCCCATCCGTGTGAATGGTGTGGCGTATCTTGTCCTGCTTTTTTAAATCCATGACTTTTTTCTCACTTGGATTGAAGTGGTCTCCGGCCTCCACAAATGATTTGCCAAAAGATGGCCGACATAAAATTTCACCAAACATTTCCGGCCATAGGAAAGAACCGCGAGCCACGCCTCAATTTCCGCATAGTGAATTTGCTTCGCCGAACAATTCAATTGTATGAGATTTCGACGGCTTCATTCTGAAACGCACATGCCCGCTCGAAGGTGTGATCATTTTTATTTTTCCAACGGTTTCTTTAATCATTTTATCCACGAAACCCCTTCTTTTTAATCTTTTTTTTGAACCAGGGGCGCCTGTCGAGTAAGCTCTTGATGTGTTTGAACAGATTCTTTTGATATCTTCATTGCTTGGTAATTCTTTGCCTCTTGAAAAAGGGGTCAATACAGCAATGGGATCATGAACAAGCATCTCTTCCCAAACTCTGGGATGGTGAGCATTTTTTGAGCCATGATGCGGAATTTTAAAAAAAATTGCTTTTCCCTCCGGTCGGGTGCAAGAATCAATGATTACCGACCACCCTTTATGCGAATTTCCTTTTTCTTCCAAATCCGCGCCCAAAAGAATATTTATATCAGCAAAAGATAACCAGAGAACCACTGAAGACTGGTTAGGCGATATCCCGGGAATAGCCCTTGGATTCTCGCCTTGGCGTGGAAATAGTTTTCTTATATCGAGTTTAGAAGACAGAATAGCGTCATCACAGGGGGATAATGAATAAAGGGAAGCGACAATGTCCCTGCCTTTATCCTTAAAAATGTTTTTCCAGATACGGCGGTCCGCCACAGCAAATTTAGGTTTAGAATTCAGATCGCCTCTTTTTTTTCTTTCAGACATTTCTTTTAGAATAATGCCGAATTCATTGACGCCGGAATTTCCAGATATGAGGCTGTCGCCATATATATGAATCAGTTGACAAAACTCATCTGCTCTTAATGCATCGGAACAAAAAAAGACCGATTCTTTACATTCTTTGAAAATATCTCCAAGCCCCCTGATGTGATCATCATGCCAGTGAGTTGCCACTAAAACTTTTACGGACTTTGAAAAATCAACATTCATTTTATCAAGATATAACAGTGGAGCCGGGCGGGTATCGCCGGGGAACACACACGAATCCACTATTATCCAGTTTCCCCGCCCAACATGCAACAAGACGCACTCTCCATACCCGGGGCCGAAAATCGAAACTTCAATTTCATTTTGCTCAGGCTTTTTTCCCAAATCATTTCCAGTCGATGAGATCGGTGATTTCCTTTGCTTGCTTCTTGGAAAGGTTTATCTCCTCTTCCCCCCAGACCGGAATTCGCCTAAAACGGATATCGGAAAACCTTCTTCGCTGGCCGGTGACGCTATGGTTATAGCCGATGGACCAATAAAAAAAAGCGCCGGGCTGGATAAGTCCGATATCCTCTTCCGTAATTTCATCATAAGAAATCTCGGCCCATTCATCATGTCCCTTCTCAGTCAGATTAATAAGCTTTGCCGTAAAAAAATTTTCGCCGGCATCTTCGACAATGCCCTGCCATTTTTGTAAAGAGATGGCCCTTTCTCCCGGCGATTTTGATTCAAGAAAAAATACAGGCGCTTTTTTTCGTTCTATAAAATCATAATTTTCCCCTATAGAATAATCTGCCCTGCCGGTTCTCTGTTCTTCTTCCCTGCTTTCATAAGATTCAATTATCTCTTCAGGCATTTTTTCTTTGAATTGATCAATCAAAAATTGAGAGTTATCATTTTTCATTAACATTGATGTGGTCATCTAATCTCTCCAATAATCCTGAAATTATGTCATTAGATCTTGTTGACGAATCTTCCCATCTGTTTTCTAAAACATTGATTATTTCGTCCGCGCCAAGAGTGTTTCCCGTGTCCTGAACTTCAACATGGTCGTTTATATCAATAAAAATCCCGGGCTGAACCCTTGGCGAAGGCGCTACTCCCACCGTAATTTTGCCCTTCAAACCATCTCGTCTCGGCGCCTCTCCAATTGATAGTCTTGTTAATCCGGGGTTGTCAAGAAGATTATTCCAAATATTTTTAGGAGCTAAAGCATGCCCGATTCTATGCCATTTTTCCACGCTGTCTATTCTGAAATGTCTCTCCCAGTTTATGCCCATTTGTGTTAGAGGGGTATGTCTTAACAGTTTAAATGTGCCTAGGACCAGATCGCGCAAAATTTCTTCATATGGTTCTTTGGTTGTTCCCGCAGAAAAACGGTCTCGCGTGACCTGCAAAGCCAACCAGTCCAAATTAAAGCTGACCACGTCAGGATGAATAAGTTGATTTTGTGCCTGCTCTGCTTCTTGTTTTCGAATCAACTTCTCAGATGAAAACCACAAGGGACTAAAAATTTTCGGATTAAAAGTCCCGATAAAGACAATAGAAAGACCCTGTATTTCCGGATTGTGATTTTTCATAATATTGCCATATCCTTTTAATATAACACTTAGATGTTAATTTTCCAACATTCCCCCATCGCCATGGGGCTTGATGATCACCTTGATGGATTTTCCCCCCTCCAGCACGCGCTCAAACCCCTTCGGGGTCTCATCCAGGGGAAGCCGGTGGGTGATCATGTCCTCCACGGAAACGGCGCCGGTTTCGATGAGTCTCATGGCCTCGGCGATATCCGGGGGGCCGCAGTAATACGAGGTGATCAGGGAGACCTCCCGGGTCCACAGGTCGTTTAAGGGCAGATTCACGCGCTCGTCGGGTCCGGGCGCCGCGAAAAAAACCAGGACCCCGCCGTTTTCCAGGCATTCCCACGCCTGCGCCACCGCCGGGACCGACGAGGCGCATAAAATCACAAGATCGGCTTTGCCGCCGTTGGCCTCCGCGAGGCGTTCGGCAACGTTTTCCCGGGCGTCAAACGCGGCTTCGGCCCCGAACTCCAGCGCCTTTTCGCGCCGGTTCGGATCCATGTCCGAGGCAAAGGCCGGGACGCCTTTGAGTTTGGCCAGCTTGATATGAATGAGGCCCGCCATGCCGCATCCGATGATCATCACGGAGCGGAAATTCCGATCCCCGGCCAGGCGCCAGGCCCGGGCCGCGCAGGCCACGGGCTCGATAAACACGCTTTGGTCACAGGTGACGCCGTCGGGCAGAAGGTAGGTCCCGTTTTCGATCAAAGAAGCGGGGACCCGGATATATTCGGCCAGCCCGCCGGGAAGTCTTTCATGGGTTTGGCAGCACGCCGGGTGATGGCCGCTTCGGCAGTGAAAACATTCCATGCAGGGCGCCTTGGGGGCGATGAACACCCGGTCCCCGGGCTTGATCTTTTTCACCGAGGCGCCGACTTGAATCACCTCGGCCCCGATTTCATGCCCCGGCACAAGGGGCGCCCGGGGCAGCCGGTACCATTCCACCACATCGCTGCCGCATATGCCGGACGAAAGGACTTTGACCAGCGCCTCATTTTCCCCGGGAACCGGGTCGGGAAAGGTCTCAATCCGGATGTCGCGGTTGTTTCGCCATACCGCCGCCTTCATGACGGTTTGTTTTTCAGGTCGTGGTAAAGGGCCAGCGCCTTTTCCGGGGTTTCGTTTTCGTGCACCACCGCCTTGATGGCGCCCAGCATGGCCGCCGGCGCCTCGGACTGGAAAATGTTGCGGCCCATGTCCACGCCGGACGCCCCCTCCTGAACCGCCCGCCAGGCCATGGTCAGGGCGTCGGCCTCGGGTATCTTTTTGCCCCCGGCCATGACGATGGGCACGGGGCAGGAGGCCGCCACGGTCTCAAAGCCCTTTTCGATGTAATAGGTTTTGACGTAATGGGCGCCCAGCTCCGCGCAGATTCGCGTGGCCAGCCTGAAATACCGGGCGTCCCGGGCCATGTCTTTGCCCACGGCGGTGACCGCGAGGGTGGGGATGCCGTACCGGGTCCCCATATCCACCAGCCGGGTCATGTTGACGATGGACTGGCGCTCGAACTCGGCCCCGATGAACACCTGAACCGCCATGGCGCACACATTGAGACGGATGGAGTCCTCAATGTCCACGGCGATCTGTTCGTTGGACAGCTCGGTGAGGACGCTGGCCCCGGCCGACGCCCGAAGCACAATGGGGACGTTGGAAGACGGGGGGACGACGCTTCGAAGGATTCCCCGGGTGAGCATCAGGGTGTCGGCATGCTCCGCCAAAGGAAGGATCTTGAGATCCACGCGCTCCAGTCCGGTGGTGGGGCCCTGGAAATAGCCGTGGTCGATGGCCAGCATGACGGTGCGGCCCGATTTGGGGTTGAATATGCGCGCCAGACGGTTTTTCATCCCCCAGTCCAGGGAGTTGGAGCCTTTCAGGAAAAAGCCCTCGGTCTTCTGGGGCGTGTCCGCGTAAAATTGTTTCGCCTCTTTCATTCCATCCATGTCGGGCATGTGGGAAGCCTCCTTTTTTTTACTATGCCGTCTGAATCGACAGCGTTTTTTTGTTTCGGGTTTGGCCCAGATATTTCAAATTATCAACGGGGTGTCAAGACGGATTTTCAAAGCGCCCTTTGACATGGCGGCGCTTTAGTGATATTGGGGAAAGGTTTTTCACACTTTGAGGAAAAGGAACATAATATGAAATCCAGCCAAGCCCACCAGGAAATGCTCCTGGGAAACGAAGCCATCGGACGCGGTCTGGCGGAGGCCGGGTGCCATTTCGTCACCTCTTACCCCGGGACCCCCAGCTCCGAGATCCTGCCGGCCGTGGTCGCCGCGAAAAAACGGGAAAACTTAAACATTTACGTCAACTGGGCGGTGAACGAAAAAATCGCCTTTGACGAGGCGCTGGCGGCCGCCTACACGGGAAAAAGGTCCGCCGTGATCATGAAGCAGGTGGGGCTCAACGTGGCCTCCGATTCCATGATGAGCGCCGCCTACACCGGGGTGAAAGGGGGGATGATCATCATCTCCGCCGACGACCCGGGGCCCCACTCCTCCCAGACCGAGCAGGACTCCAGGCTTTTCGGCCATTTCGCAAAAATCCCGGTTTTTGATCCCGCCACCCCCAAAGAGGCCATGGAGATGATCAGGGCGGCTTTTGAGATTTCGGAAAAATACCAGATCCCGGCCCTTTTGCGCCCGTCCCTTCGGGTCTGCCACGCCCGGACCAACATTCCCCTGTCGCCGATCCAGAAAATCGAGCGAAAGGCCGAATTTGAAAAAAATCCCCAGAGATGGGCCGCCACCCCCAAGTTTCGCTTTGTTCTTCACCAGCGCCTCAATGAGAAACTCAAAGACATCCGCGCCGAGTTTGAAAACACGGCGCTCAATCAGACGTTTTTCCCGGACGCCGGGGGCGATCTGGGAATCATCGCCGGGGGAATCTCCTTTGCCGTGGTCATGGATCTCCTGAAAGAATCCGGACTGGATGGCCGCTTTTCCGTTTTGAAAATCGGGACCTCTCACCCGCTGCCCGAAAAGCGGGTGGACCGGTTTGTTCAGTCCCACAAAAGGGTTCTGGTCCTGGAAGAGCCGGACGCGGCCATTGAAATCCAGATCGCGGATAAATCCGCGCTTCACGGAAGGCTGGACGGCTCGGTTCCCTCCGAGGGCGAGCTGACCCCGGGGGTCGTGGCCCGGGTCCTGGCCGGCCTGGGCGTTGAGCTTCCCGGGCATGAAGAGTCCGGCCGCCGTCTGGCTGAGATAGACGCCCTTTCCAAAGACATGGGCCTTCCCCCCAGACCCCCCACCCTTTGCCCGGGATGCGGGCACCGGGCGGCCTTTTACGCCATCCGGAAAACCTTTCCCAAGGCCATTTTTCCCAGCGACATCGGGTGCTACACCCTGGGGCTCAACCTAAAGGCCGTGGACACCATCCTGGACATGGGGGCGGGCCTCACCATCGCCACGGGCCTGTTCCACGCCTACCGGCAGGACGGCGAAGCCCCGCCCATCGTCGCCACCATGGGGGACTCCACCTTTTTTCATTCGGGCCTTCCCGCCCTGGTGGACGCGGTTTACAACGGGGCCCGGTTTGTGTTTGTGCTTTTGGACAACCACGCCACGGCCATGACCGGAATGCAGCCCACCCCGGCCGACGGGGTTCTGGCCGACGGGTCCAGGGGAAACCGGGTGGACATCGCCGGCCTGATCCGGGCCTGCGGCGTGGATTTTGTGGAAACGGTGGACCCCTACGATCTGTCCCGCATGATGGACGCGCTCAAAGAGGCCGGCGAACACACCCTAAAGGAAAACGGCGGCATGGCGGCGGTCATCGCCAGGCATCCCTGCCTCATCGCCCACCGGGATCAAATCCCGAAGCCCGCGGGAAAAATCCGGGTGAGCGAGGACTGCGACGGATGCCGGTATTGCGTGTCCCGGTTTGAATGCCCGGCGCTGGTGTATGACGAAGAGACCGAGACGGTCCGGGTCAACGAAAAAATCTGCTCCGGCTGCGCCGTATGCGTGGACGTGTGCCCCAATAACGCCATTTTCATGGAGGAGGACGCCGTATGAACACCCAAATCGCTCTGGCCGGAGTCGGGGGGCAGGGAATCCTGTTCGCCACCAAGCTGCTGGCTGAAACCGCCATTCGCTCGGGATATGACCTGACGGGCTCGGAGACCCACGGCATGAGCCAGCGGGGGGGCTCGGTCGTGTCCTATCTTAAGATCGGGGATTTTCTAAGCCCCCTTTTGAGCCCGGGCTCGGCCGACTATCTCCTGGCCTTTGAGCCCAACGAGGCCTGCCGCAACCTGGCCCTGGTCCGAACCGGCTTAGAAAACCGTTCCGGGGGACGAATATACGCCAACGCCGGCCCTGATTTTCCATCGCCGCCGTTTGCTGAGTTTTTTAAAAAAAATAAAATCAAAACCCATGTGATCAACGCCGATCAGATCGCTTTGGACATGGGCGCCCCGCTTTCGACCAACCTGATCATGCTGGGTTTCGCCTGCGCCGATCCCGACTTTCCCTTCTCCCCTGGAGAGCTGACGGAAACGGCCCGGCAAACAGGCCCCGAGCGTTTCAGAGAGGCGAATGTCAAGGCCCTTGAGACAGGCCGCCAAGCGTTTGTTTAAGACCCTTTTCCCAATGAGAGGACAACCATGAAAAACAGGAACGTCATCCTGCCTGAAAACGAAATGCCCAGGCGCTGGTATAACATACTGGCGGACATCAAACTGAATCCTCCCCTCGGGGCGGACGGAAAGCCCATCGGCCCGGAAGACCTGGCCCCGGTCTTTCCCATGAACCTAATCGAGCAGGAGGCCGGCTCCGAAAGGTGGATCGACATACCCGAGCCGGTCCTGGATGTGTTGTCCATCTGGCGCCCCGCCCCCCTGGTTCGGGCCCTTTCCCTGGAAAAAGCGCTGAAAACGCCGGCGAAAATTTATTACAAGTATGAGGGGGCCAGCCCCCCGGGGAGTCACAAACCCAACACGGCCGTCCCCCAGGCCTATTACAACAAGGTCTTCGGCATCGAAAAACTGGTCACCGAAACCGGCGCCGGCCAGTGGGGAAGCGCCCTTTCCTTCGCGTGCTCCCAGTTCGGCCTGAAATGCAAGGTGTATATGGTCAAGGTCAGTTTTTCCCAAAAGCCCATGCGGAAGTCCATGATGAACATCTGGGGAGGCGAGTGCGTCCCGAGCCCCAGCCCGGACACAAACGCCGGCCGGGCCATACTGGAAAAATACCCCGACACCCCGGGGAGCCTTGGAATCGCCATCAGCGAGGCCATTGAAGAGGCGGTGAGCGATGAGACGGGAAAAACCCGCTATTCCCTGGGCAGCGTGCTCAACCATGTGATGCTGCACCAGACCATTATCGGACTGGAGGCCAAAAAACAGATGGAGATGATCGGGGAATACCCGGACATCATCATCGGCTGCGCCGGGGGCGGAAGCAACTTCGCCGGGCTGTCCTTTCCGTTTGTGAGGGACAAAATCAACGGAAAAGAAATCGACATTTACCCGGTGGAGCCCACGGCCTGCCCCACCATGACCAAGGCGCCTTTTGCCTACGACCACGGGGACACGGCCAAATACACCCCGCTTCTGGCCATGCACAGCCTGGGCCACGCCTTCATCCCCCCGGCCATACACGCCGGCGGGCTGCGTTACCACGGGATGGCCCCCACCGTGAGCCAGCTTCTGGTGGAAAACATCATCGAGGCCAGGGCGGTGTCCCAGCTCGACTCCTACAAAGCCGGGGTTCTTCTTTCCCGGACCGAGGGCGTCATTCCCGCCCCTGAGACCAGCAACGCCCTGGCGTGCGTGGTGGATGAGGCCATAAAGGCCCGGGAGGAGGGAAAAGAGAAGGTGATTCTTTTCAGCTGGAGCGGCCATGGCCTTCTGGACCTCGGGTCTTACGACCGGTATTTTGAAGGCAAGTTAAAGGATATCGAGCTGAGCGACGATGAGATCGCCGAATCATGCCGCGCGCTGGATGAGTATCCGGACCCGGAGATGCTTAAAAGCGTTTGACTGTTAAAAAAATGGGAGGAAAACTTGATTATCAAAAGCATGGCCCTCGGGCCGATTATGGCGAACTGCTTTATACTGGGATGCGAACAGACCAAAGAATCGGTGGTGATCGATCCCGGGGACGAGGCCGACCGGATCCTTCTGGCCCTGGCCGGGGACAACCTGAAGGTGGTTCATATCATCAACACCCACGGTCATTTTGACCACGTGAGCGCCAACAGGCCCCTGAAGGACGCCACCGGCGCCGACCTCATCATTCACCGGCTGGACGCCCCCATGCTTGATTCCCTTTCGGACGCGGCGGCGGGATTCGGTCTCAGCGCTGAAAATTCCCCCCCGCCCGACCGACACGTGGAGGACGGGGACATCATTTCCTTTGGAAACATGGAGCTGAAAGTCATCCACACCCCCGGCCACACGCCGGGAGGCATTTCGCTTTACACCGACGGTTATCTGTTCGCCGGCGACACCCTCTTCCAGGGGTCCATCGGCCGGACGGATTTCCCCGGGGGCGACTACCAGACCCTGATTTCCTCCATTCGGGACAAGCTTTTTTCGCTGGGGGACGAGGTCCGGGTTCTTTCCGGCCATGGGCCCGAGACCCTCATCGGAACGGAGCGGCGGCACAATCCCTTTGCCGGAATGGGCGTTTAAAATGACGGCGTTGAAAAAAATGCGTCGCGGCGTTTTTTTACGACGCCATCAAGTGGATTGAGAGGATTTTTCCCATGCGTTTTTTCAACACGGCGGGGCCGACGGTCTGCGAGGATCATTATTGTCTTGACCCATTGGAGCGTTTTGACCTTGAGGACGTATTGTCGTTAATCGGGCAGAAAAAATATTTCGTCCTCCACGCGCCCCGCCAGACCGGAAAAACCACGTGTCTTTTGGCCCTGATGGACTACCTGAACCAGGAGGGCCGATACAAATGCCTGTATATCAATGTGGAGGCGGCCCAGGGCGCCCGGGAGGATGTCGGAAGCGGGGTCCGGGCGATCTTGAGCGAAATGGCGGACAATGCGGAAATGTTTTTAAATGACGCGTTTGTCATGGAAAATTTCAACGCCATGCTGGATGGCAGGGGCGGGCACGCCGCCTTAAACACTGTGATTTCAAAATGGACCTCCGCTTCCGAAAAGCCGACTGTTCTTCTGATTGATGAAATCGACTCATTGATCGGCGACACCCTGATCTCAGTTCTTCGCCAGATCAGGTCCGGATACGCCAAACGCCCGGCCATGTTTCCCCAAAGCATTTTTTTATGCGGGATCCGGGATGTGAGAGACTACAGGATTCATTCTTCGAGGGAAAAAGAGATCATCACCGGCGGAAGCGCGTTCAATATCAAAGCGGAATCTTTGCGCCTGGGGGATTTTTCAAAAAAGGAAGTCCAGGCCCTGTGCGGATTCCACACCGATGAAACCGGCCAGGCGTTTGAAGACGACGCCCTTGATCTGGTCTGGACCCTCACCGAAGGGCAGCCCTGGCTGGTGAACGCCCTGGCCTATGAGACCTGTTTTAAAATGAAAAAAAATCAGGACCGCTCCCTTCCCATAACGGCGGAGATGATGGCCGCGGAAAAGGAGAACATCATCTTAAGAAGGGAGACCCACATTGATCAGCTGGTGGACAAGCTGCGCGAAGAGCGGATCAAGCGGGTGATGGAGCCCCTTGTGGCGGGCCGTGAGATTAAGCAGAACCGCCCGGACGACATTCAGTATCTCCTGGACCTGGGACTGCTCAAAAAAACCGATCAGGGGCTTGTCGTGGCAAACGGGATTTATCGGGAGATTATCCCCAGGGAGCTTTCCTATACCACCCATGAAAATTTTAAACCCCTGTTTCAGACCTTGTGGTATGTGAAAGACGACGGGCGGCTGGATATGAAAAAACTGCTTTTTGCTTTCCAGGAATTTTTCAGGGAAAATTCGGAAAGCTGGATTCAGCAGTTCGATTACCGGGAGGCCGGGCCGCAATTGCTTCTCCAGGCGTTTTTGCAGCGAATCGTCAATGGCGGCGGATCCATCCACCGGGAATACGGTCTCGGCAGAATGAGGACGGATATCCTGGCGCTGTGGCCCCATGAAAAGGGAGTTCAGAAAACGGCCATCGAGCTTAAACTCCTTCACAAAAGTCTTGAAAAAACGATTGACGCGGGCTTAAAGCAGACGTTTGAATACATGGACCGATGCGACGCCGAGGCGGGCCATCTGGTGGTGTTTGACCGGGACGAAAACAAATCCTGGGACGACAGGATATTTTACCGGGAAGAAACGTTTCAGGGCCAATCCATCGGGGTTTGGGGGATGTGAGGTTTTCGTTTGTAGAGTTTATTGAGTGGAGATCAGCCGCTCAAATAGAGATTCCTGTCGCCCCCGGCCAGTTTGATGAGGGAATCGGAAAATCCGAATCGGCTGAAAATAACATAATATTTTACCGCGCCAGGGGCGTGTTTGACTTTTTTTGATTTTTCCTTCAATTTGAAATAGACATCCGCGTCCACTTTTTTCTTCGTATATTTGCATTCGCAAAATATGATTCCGTCCTGTTCAGCGGAAAGCGCCACTATGTCTATTTCATTGTTTTTGTCCCACCATCGCCCGGATTTCAGTATCGTAAAGTCGAAGAGGCCTTTGCCGCTAAGATCAAGAAGTTTTTCCCCGCATATGTCTTCATAAACAAAACCCACATGATTTTTTATAAAATCCGCTTTTAAGTTTTTGATCACAGGCTCCGTATTTTCAATTTCCAGATAGTTTCTATACGGGTAAACATACCGGAACCAGAATTTGATAAAATTATCCGTGATAAAATAGAGGCCTTTTTTGCTTTTTTCGGGATTTTTTTCAGTCACGGGAACGATCCGTTTGACAAGGTCAAGCTGAGTGAGAGTCTTTAGATATTTTGTGGCCCCGCTCTGCCTGATTCCAAGAACTCCGGCTATTTTTCCGATTTTGTGATTTCCCGCCGCAATGGATTTTACAATGGAAAAATAGGTTCCGATCTCCCCGACTTCCTTTTCAAGCAGGAAAACAGGCTCTTCATACAAGAAACTTTGTTTTGAAAGAATATTTTTTTTGATCGCTTCAAAAATATCAGGAAAAGGCTTGAATAATTCTATATATTTCGGAACGCCGCCTGTGATGGAATAATATTTTATGGGGTCGATGGTTTCCGGGTTTTCAAAAAAAGACTCATAATGCGCAAAGGGGATCTGGCTCATCCTGATCTGACCGGTTCTCCTGCCATACAGGGGGCTTGAGTACGAAAGGGTCTGGGATTGCATGAGGCTTACCAGGGAGCCGCACAAAATCGCCATAATGCCGGAATTCGCCAGAAGCTCATCCCATATTTTCTGGAAGACGGACAAAAAGCCTTTGTTCGCTTTTCCAAGATATTGAAACTCGTCAATGACAAGTATCTTTCCGCCAACCGATTTATGAGAGGCAAATATTGAAAACAGTTCGTCCCAGTCAAGATCCACCGTTTTTTTTAAAAAATCGTTTTGGGTGAAATCCGCCAGCGCATTCCGCAGATTTTTCCTGTTTTCATTTTCGGACTCTTCAGTGGCCACAAAATACAGGGCGTTTTTGTTTTGAATAAAATGTTTGATAAGGGTTGTTTTTCCGATCCTTCTCCTTCCGTATAGTATGACCAGAGACGAATCTTTGCGGCGCCATTCTTCCTCCAGGAATTTTAATTCATTCTCCCTGTTGACAAATTTTCGATCCATGATGATGCGCAATCCTTTTAATTGTTATAATTGAAATTATTATAATTCAAATTATAATAATTTCAACTCCGCGGATTTATTAAAACCGGATTTCCCCGTCCCCCGGCCGCTTCCCGCCATCGCCCGACAGCTTCATGTCCATGTGCTTTAAAATATCATAATAGGTCATGATCTGTTTGACATATTGCAGGGGCTCGTTTCCCCTGCAATAGCCGTATTTGGTTTTGGAGTGATATTTCCGGTATCTTAAAAGGGGCAGGGTTTTGGACAAAGACGACCATTTGAAGGGGTCCAGGCGCATTCCCCGGGCCAGGCCCATGGCGTCTGAGACATGCCCCCGGCCGATGTTGTAGGCGGCCAGGGCGATGAACAGCCGGTCGGGCGCCGGGGCTTTTTTATAAAGATCATAGAGGTTTCTCAAATACCGGGCCCCGGTCATGACATTTTGCTCCGGGTCCAGGATATCGGTGATTCCCAGGCTTTTGGCCGTGTTGATGGTGAGCTGCATCAGGCCGTAGGCCCCGGATGAGCTGATGGCGATGGGGTTGAAATGAGACTCCTGGTAAATCTGGGCCGCCAGCATGAGCCAGTCAAACCCGTGGCTTTTCGCCGCCTCTTTGATGATCCCCTCATAAAGGGGCAGGTGGGTGGATATGCGCCGGTGGTACACCGCCATGTCCACATAATCGAAATCATGGGCGTGTTTGTAATACCGGTTGTAAATCTTGTCAAATTCCCCGTTTTTCCGGATGGTCTCGAAAAAGACATTGATCTCTTCAAGGAGCCGGTCGGATTTGGGGTCCACGGCCCACGCCAGCTTTTCGGCGCCGCTGATGGCCTCTCCCATGCTGATTTCCGGGTAGTATTTCCGGTTCAAAAGGGCGATGTTGCTGTCCGCGATGGTCACATCGATCTCGCCATTGGCCACCATCCGAATCAGCTCTTCGGTGGGAAGGTCTTCATGGAGCCGGATTTCCACGTCCAGACCCTCCTCTTTCAGCTCCCGGAGCCGGAACTCGTAAGACGTCCCCTTTCTCACATGAACCGTCCGTCCGGATAAGTCGGACATTTTTTGTTTTCTGAAATTTTTCCGGTGGACAATGACGCGCTGGCGGATGGACATGTAGGGATCGGAAAAGGCCACCAGCGCCTGTCTTTGGGGAAGCGCGGTGAAGCTGGCGGCGATAAAGGCCCCCTGGCCGTTTTTCAGGTCGGGAATCATGTTTTCCCATTTTTCCGCCACCCGGACGTTGAGCCTCACCCCGAGATGGTCCGCGAACGCCTGGGCCAGGTCCCGCTCAAATCCCATGGGCTCATCCCGGTAGATATAGTAGGTGTGGGCGCTGTTTCGGGTGATGACGGTGATTTCCCCGGATTTTTTGACGTCGCTAAGCCTGACCGGGGAGTCTTTCAAATACAGCCACGCCCCGGCCGCCAGGGCCGAAATCACCAGCGCGATCAGGATTATCCAGATGGCGGCCCGTTTTTTTTCAGCGCTTTTTTTTTGTTTTTTTTCACCGGACACTTTAAAACGCTCCCGGCTTGAGGGTTGCGGGTTTCAATGGGGGCCCCCGGCCTTTTAACGCCCCGGGCGGCGCCGTCCTTTCCCGATCCGGGGAATGTCGAAGCCGCCTCTCATGTTGTACAAAATGATTTTGGTCAAAGAGCCCACCATTCCGTCGGCCGCAAGGCCGTTTTGACGCTGAATGTCCATCACGGACCTTCGGACGGCGTAGTCGTAAACCGGATTCAGCTCAAACCGCTGCTCCAGGATTTCATTCAAAAGCGTCTTTAAAATCAGGATGGACTCATCCGGGGCGTCCAGGGGGATGGTCCCGGTCATGGAGAGAAAATCCCGCCACAAAATCACGGCGTTTCCGGACCAGTAAAGCTCCAGCTCCGGACGTCCGACCCGGATGGATTTGCCCCGGCCCGCGCTCAGTAAAAAGGTTTTTCCCCCTGAGATCCCGGTGAGGGCCAGGTGGACGGGGAGGGGGGCTTCGGGAAGGTAAAAGGACAAAATGGCGGGAATATCCAGTTTTTCAACGAGATCCAGGCGCCATTCAAGGGGGTGGGCCCAGAAGCCGTTTTCCTGTGAAGCCGCCTGGAAATAACGCTCATCCTCCATGTTTTCCCATTCGTCGGAAATAAAGGCCCTGTCCCCGGGCCGCCACATGTCCATGACCGTCTCAAAGGCGCCGCGCCGGGAATCAGAGGCGCGCGCGTCGCGCAAAAAAGCCTCTATCCGCGAATACGCGGCGTTTTCCCCGTCCGCGTTTTGATCGGGCGCTTTGGGAATCAAATCCCCGGCGGAAGACGAAGAGGACGGGGGAGAGGGGACCGCCGCGCCCCCCGGGAGCGCCGGGACTATGGCGGGGTCCGGGGTTTGAAGCCTGGAAAAGAAAAAAACAAAAATCGCGATCACCAGAATGAGGGCGGACAGGGAAAAAACCGGCATCAGGCCCCGGGCCGGCATGAGGCCCCTGATTTTTTTTCGGAATCCTTCCGCCGCGCTCTCCCCCTTCATTTCCCGGATGGCGATTTTGGCGATTTCGGCGTCCACCCGGGGGCGATTCATGCTGAAAGCGGCGAGAAGCGACCGGTCGCACAGGATGTTGACGAGGCGGGGGACCCCTTTGGAGTAATTGAAAATATGATTCAGGGCGGCGCGCTCAAAGCGGACGGTCCGGCCCCGGGACGCGATGTGAATCCTGTGGTAGATATAATCCTCGGTCTCCTTCATGGAAAGGGGGATCAGGCTCAAATTGAGCGTGATCCGCTGGCCCAGCTGTCTGAGTTCGTAAGAGTTGAGTTTGTCCCTCAATTCGGGCTGGCCCACCAGCACGATCTGGAGCAGCTTTTCCGTGGCGGTCTCCAGGTTGGACAGAAGCCGGAGCTGCTCCAGGACCTCGCTGTCCAGGTTCTGCGCCTCGTCCACGATGATGATGACGTTTTTGCCCTGGGCTTTTTTTTCAAGGAGAAAGGCGTTCAAGGCGCCGACGAGGTCCTTGGGTTTGTCCGACGGGGAGTCAATCCCCAGCTCCTCGTTGATGACGCCGAGCAGCTGGGCCGCGTCCAGGTTGGGGTTGAACACATAGGCGGCCTCGGCTCCGTCGTCCAGGCTTTCCAGAAAGACCCGGCACAGGGTGGTTTTGCCTGTTCCCACCTCGCCGGTGATTTCAATGAAGCCCTCCCCCTCGGACACCGCGTAGCGAAGATGCGCCAGGGCCTCCTCATGGCTTCGGCTTAAAAACAGGTAGGCCGGATTGGGGGTGAGTTTAAAGGGTTTTTCCCTGAAACCGAAAAAAGTCTCGTACATAAAACCTGTCCTCCCCGGGGCCGGGGCTTAGGGCTCACTCAAAAATAACTTTACATTTTGGAAGCCAATTCATCCAGTCTGACCGCGTTATGAAAACTCGGCATATCCCGATATGCCTCAAGTTTTCATGCCTTGTCAGACAGGCGACTTAACTCCCAAAATTGTAAACTAATTTTTGAGTGAACCCTTAGAATTTTTTCAAAAATCTATTGGGTTGACATTGACGGCCATAATGATTAATCTGTGGGCTTAAAAGGCCGCCACCGATTCGCCATCTGATTTTTAATATTTTTCCTGTTAAAAATAAAGGATTTTCTGGAGATATCGCAAATTGTATTCAAAAATTCTCATACTCCGTTTTCCCCACACCGTGGTCCGGGAGCCCATTGTATGCGACCTGGTGAAAAAATTTGATTTGACTTTCACGATTTTAAACGCCGCGATTTTTCCCCGAAAGGAAGGCAAAATGGTCCTGGAGCTTTCCGGCTCCAAGAGCGGTTTCAAGCAGGGGGTCAAATATCTCCGGGAACACCACATTCATGTCCAGAACGCGGCCCAGGACGTGGAGATGGACGAAAAAAAATGCACCCAGTGCGGCGCCTGCACCGCGGTTTGTCCCACCAACGCCCTTTCCATCCAGCGGCCTGAGATGACCGTCGTCTTTAACCGCCAGAAATGCAGCGTCTGCGAGCTTTGCGTGCCGGCGTGCCCCACCCGGGCCATGTCCGTCAAGCCCAGCTCCCAGTCTTTTTTTTAATGGAAGAAAAAATAGCCGCGGCCGTCAGCGGCGGAATCGATTCCCTTGTGGCCGCCCATCTGCTCAAAGAAAGCGGAAAACGGGTGGTGGGCGTTCATTTCCTCACCGGGTATGAAAACCCGGGCACGGGGCCGGACGATGTCCGAAAGGCCGCCGCGCGCGTCGGGATCGAGGTGGAGATCGCCGATGTCCGGGACGCGTTTAAAAAAAACGTCGTGGACTACTTTGTCCGGACCTACCAGGGGGGCGAGACCCCCAACCCGTGCATGGTCTGCAACGCCGCCATCAAATTCGGCGCCGCGCTTTTTTTTGCCCGGAAGCTCGGGGCGGATCGTCTGGCCACCGGCCATTACGCGGGAATTGAACGGGACGAAAGCGGCGCCCTTCACATTGTCAAGGGCCAAGACCCCCAAAAAGACCAGTCGTATTTCCTGGCCTTCCTGGGCCGGGACCAGATCGCCTCAGCCTGTTTTCCCCTGGCCGGCATGACCAAAACAGAGGTTCGGGAGCTGGCCGCGAAAAAGGGAATCGAGCCGGTTTCAAAAAAGGAAAGCCAGGATGTGTGCTTCATCCAGGGGCAAAGCTACGCCCGTTTCCTGGAATCCCTGCCGGGTTTCGTCCCCAGGCCGGGGATCATCCAGGACATGCAGGGCCGGACCCTGGGCCGTCACGGCGGCCTGCATCTGTTCACCGTGGGGCAAAGAAAAGGGATCAACTGCCCGGCGCCCGCGCCCTATTATGTGGCGGAGCTGGACCCTTTCAAAAACCGGGTGAGGGTGGGCTCCAGGGACGACCTGCTTTCGGACCGGCGCCGGGTCAAAGACATCGTCTGGGCCGCCGGGACCCCCGGGGGCCCTTTCCGGGCGTCGGTCAAGCTCAGATACCGGCACGATCCGGTCCCGGCCACGGTTTATCCCAAAGGGGCGGACCAGGCCGAGGCGGCGTTTGATCGCCCCCAGACCGCGGCGCCCGGCCAGGGCGCGGTGTTTTATGACGGAAATTGTCTTCTGGGCGGGGGCCGGCTTGAAAAGCCCCCGGGCCGGGACAGGGGGCGCTGTTGAAAAAAAACCCCATGAAAACATTCAAGATGATCACCCTGGGATGCCGGGTGAACCAGTGCGAGTCCGACGCTTTGGGCGGGCGCCTGATGGACTCGGGCCTGTCCCCGTCCCGGCCGGGAGCCGGCGCCGATGTGTGCGTCATCAACACCTGCGCGGTGACCCAAAAAGCCGCCATGCAGTCCCGGCAGGCCATCCGGAAAGCCATTCGGCGCCATCCCGGCGCCGCTGTCATCGTCTCGGGCTGTTACGCCCAGACCCGTCTGGAGGAGGCGCGAAAAATCCCGGGCGTTCACTATGTGGCGGGAAACGCCGACAAACATAAAATCCCGGACCTTTTGAAAACAAAACCGGACCCCGGCGCCGCTTTCCCGGTCGTGACGGCCGGAGATATCCGCAAACAGAGGCGTTTTGCGGAAATACCCGGCCGGGGACACAGCGCCGGAACCCGGCCGTCTCTCAAAATCCAGGACGGGTGCGACGCCTTTTGCTCCTACTGCGTCGTTCCCCTGGCCCGGGGGCCGTCCAGGAGCATGCCCGTCGACCATGTGATGGAGCGCCTTGAGCAATTCAGGGAAAACGGTCGCCGGGAGGTCGTTTTGTCCGGGATCCACCTGGGCCGCTACGGCCTGGACCTGTCTCCCAAAACCAGTCTGCTTGCGCTTTTGTCCCGCATAGAAAAGGAAAAGCCCGCGGAGCGAATCCGTTTAAGCTCCATTGAGCCCCAGGAGCTGGGTCGGGACATCATTCGCCTGGTCGCGGAATCGGACATCATCTGCCCGCATTTTCATATTCCCCTGCAAAGCGGCGACGACGCCGTGTTAAAAAGAATGGGCCGGCGCTACGCCGTCTCGCTTTTCCGGGACCGGGTCCGCCTGATCCGCGACATCATCCCGGAAGCGGCCATCGGCGCGGATGTCCTGGCGGGATTTCCCGGTGAGACCGACCGGGCCTTTGAAAACACCCGCTCCCTGGTTGAGGCGCTTCCGCTTTCCTACCTGCACGTGTTTCCTTTTTCCCCAAGGCGGGGAACCCGGGCGTGGTCCTTTCCGGACCGCGTCGGCCATGAGACCATCGCCCGGCGATGCGCGGCCCTTCGGGAGCTGGGAGAGAGAAAAAGAAGGGATTTTTACGCGGCGTTTGAGGGCCAAACCGTCTCCGTTTTGTTTGAAAACCGGCGGCGCGAAAAGACGGGGCGCCTCAAAGGGGTCTCGCCCCACTACCTCAAGGTCCTGGCCGATGGCGGCGACGCGCGTTTAAACGCCATCTGCGATGTCCGAATCACAGGGATGGAGGGGCCGGACCTGGCCCGGGGCGAGATCGTGTCCTGACTCCTTTTTCCGCGCGCCGCCGGGCGCGGTGTTGACATGCCGCCGCCCCTTGGATATACTTGACGGCATCGTAAAAAATCGCTTAGACGGAGGGAGTCAAAATCGGCGCGCCGCTTTCCAGCCTGTTTAAAACCAACCTGTTTAAAAAAAGACCGCTTGTCTTCCGCTCTCCTTATCTGGATATCATTCAGTTCGGGGCGCTGGCCGCCGTGATCGTCTGGCTGATGTGGAACAGCGCCGAGAACCTGGGCTACCACTGGCAGTGGAGCCGGATTCCCCGGTATCTCTTCCGGGTGGAGGACGGCTCCCTGGCGGCGGGCCAGCTCATCCGGGGGCTTGGGTTCACCCTGAAAATATCCGGGGTCAGCCTGGTCCTGGCGCTGTTCACGGGATTCGCCGTGGCCTTTATGAGACTCTCCGGCTCCTTCACGGGCCGGATTTTCGCCCGGGGATTTCTGGAGATCATTCGAAACACGCCCCTGGCGGTCCAGATTTACCTGGCCTATTTCGTCATCGGTCCGGTTCTGGGTCTGGGGCGGTTCACCTCGGTGGCCCTGGCCCTGGCCCTTTACGAGGGGGCCTATATGTCGGAGATCATCCGGGCCGGGATCGTGTCCATCGAAAAGGGGCAGTGGGAGGCCGCCCGGGCCCTGGGAATGGGGACGGCCGACACCCAGCGCTTTGTGATTCTGCCCCAGGCCATCAGGCGGGTTCTGCCGCCGCTGACCGGCCAGACCATCAGCCTTTTCAAGGACTCGGCCCTGGCCAGCCTGGTGTCCCTCAACGACCTGGCGATGGAGGCCCGGATCATCGCGGCCGACACATTCCTGGTGTTCGAGGCATGGTTCGCGGCCGCCGGCCTGTACCTGGCCGTGACCCTGACCTTGTCCATGCTCATGTTTCAGATGGAAAAACGCTTTAAAACAGCCGCATGACGCGCCCGCGGCCAAAGACCCGGCGCGACGCGACAAACCCAAAACAGGGAGGAGACCACGCATGAGAAGAAACACGCAGACCATCAACCGGCTCGCCGCCATCGTCCTGGCGGCGGTCATGTCCATCGTTTTCGCCCGGGGCGCCTGGGCCGGAGAGACCGGCAGAAAGATCGCCCGGGAAAGCGTCATTGAAAAAATCGCGTCCCGGGGCGCCATGAAGGTGGGCCTGGGCATATTCGTTCCCTGGTCTTTCAAGGACAAAAATGGAAAACTCGCCGGGTTCGAGGTGGACGTGGCCCGGAAGCTGGCCAAAGACATGGACGTGAAAGTGGAGTTTGTCCCCACCGAGTGGTCCGGCATCATACCGGCCCTTCTCACGGGCAAATTCGACGTGATCATCGGCGGCATGGGCATCACGACGGAAAGGGCCATGAAAGTCAACTTCAGCGTCCCTTATTCCTGGAGCGGAATGGATTTGGTGGTGAGCCAAAAAAAGCTCCCCGGCGTCTCGTCCATGGAGGATCTGAACCGAAAGGATGTCGTCATCGCGGTGCGCATGGGCGCCACGCCGGCGGCGGCGGCGAAAAAATACGCCCCCAAGGCCCGGCTGCGGCAGTTTGAGGACGACTCGGCGGCGCTCCAGGAGGTTTTGAACGGAAACGCCCACGCCGCGTTTTCATCCTCTCCCACCCCGGCCTTCTGGGCCGCCGACCATCCCGGCGCCCTTTACCGGCCCCTGGAGGGAAAATACCTGTACCAGGACCCCATCTCCTTCGCGATTCGAAAAGGGGACCCGGACGCGGTGTTTTTTTTCAACGCCTGGATCACGGACAACCAGGAATGGCTCAAAAGCCGGGACGCCTACTGGTTCGGAAGCAAGGACTGGAAGCATATGACGGCGGATTAGCGGCGTTTTGGATATGACCTTCTCGGCCCCGGCCGGCCCGGGGCCGGGGATTTTTTGGACCCGGAGGCGCGTTCTTGATCCCTGAAAAACCCCGATTCAAACCCCTGGACGCCGTCTGGCTCGCGCTGTTCGCGGCGTTCGGCCTTTATATCTGGCATCGCGTCCATTACGGTCTTCAATACCAGGGCGACTGGTCCGAGATTCCCCGGTTTTTGTTCAGGCGGGACCCGGACACGGGCGGCCTGGTCCCCAACCATCTCATCCAGGGGCTGGCGGCCACCATCCGGCTGTCGGTGTGGTCGGTTCTTCTGGGATCGGTCATCGGGATCGTCATGGGGCTTTTGCGCGCCGGTAAAAACCTGTTTTTCCGTCTCACGGCGGGCGCCTATGTGGAGTTGATCCGAAACCTGCCGCCCCTGGTTCTGATTTTCGTCTTCTATTTTTTTGTGGTGGACCAGTTCCTGCCTCTTTTGGGGGCTGAGGCGTTTATCCGGGACCTGTCACCGGGCGCCCGGGCCGTTTTCGAGACCCTGTTCGCCCAGGAGCGCCTTTTTGTCCAGTTCATATCCGGGGTGGCGGCCATCGGGTTTCTGGAGGGCGCCTACATCACCGAAATCATCCGGGCCGGAATCCAGTCCGTCGAAAAGGGGCAGCGGGAGGCTGGCCGCGCGCTGGGTCTTTCCCGGCTGGACCGGATGCGTTTCATCATCCTGCCCCAGGCCGTCCGGCGGGTTCTGCCCCCTTTGGCCAACGAATTCATCAACGCCGTCAAATACTCGGCCATCGCCTCGGTGGTCTCCATCCAGGAGCTGACCTTCATGGGCCGCCAGGTGGTGGAGACCACCCGTCTTATCTTTGAGACATGGATCACGGTCTCGGTCATGTACCTGTCGCTCACCCTGTCGCTGTCCCTTCTGGTGGGGCGTCTGGAAAAAAAGCTGGGCCGAATCGATTAAGCGCCCCTGATCCCGAAATCCCGAAATCCTGAAATCCTAAAAAACGGCGTCAGGCCCCTTCGGCGATTTCATCGGGAATGTCGGCGTTGGTGTACACCTTTTGAACATCCTCGCAGTCTTCCAGCGCCTCCATCAGGCGGACCATCTGCTCGGCCTCCTTTCCGGAAAGGTCCACCGCGGTCTGGGGAAGCATGGTGACCTCCGCCGCGATATATTCGATGGATTCTTCCTTGATGGAGGCGTGGACGGCCTCAAAATCCCCGGGGTCGGTGATGATCTCGATCAGGGCGTCATCGTCGCGCACATCGTCCGCGCCCGCCTCAATGGCGGTCTCCATGACCAGGTCCTCATCGGCGGCGGATTTTTCCACCGCGATGTAGCCCTTCTGGTCAAACATCCACGCCACGCACCCGTTTTCCCCCAGGTTGCCCCCGGCCTTGCTGAAAATGTGGCGGATGTCGGCCACGGCCCGGTTTTTATTGTCGGTGAGGGATTCCACGAGAACGGCGGCCCCGCCCGGGCCGTATCCCTCGTAGGACACCTCCTCATAGCTGACCCCCTCCAGCTCCCCGGTTCCCTTTTTGACGGCCCGCGCGATGTTGTCTTTGGGCATGTTTTCGTTTTTGGCCGCCGCGATGGCGGTCCTCAGGCGCGGATTTCCCGCCGGGTCTCCCCCCCCGAAACGGGCCGCCACCGTGATTTCCTTGATCAATTTGGTGAAAATTTTGCCTCTTTTGGCGTCCGCCGCCCCTTTTTTATGTTTGATGCTAGACCATTTGCTGTGTCCCGACATTCCGTCGCCTCCTTGTTTGACAGCATCGTAAAAAATCCGATCTACTGTGTTACAGCGCTTATTTTTAATTGAGGCATACTATAATGTATTGCCTCAATTAAAAATAACCACTACGCCTTGTATATCGAATTTTTTACGACGCTGTCTAAGCGCTTTTTTACGAGTTTATCTTGTTCGGTATCCCGATCCGATCACGTATATTTCCCGGCTGGCCTTTCGGCAGCTTTGGGGTTTGAATATTTTGAATCTTTTAAAACGCTGTTTCATTAAATCGTTGAAATGGGAAAACTCCTCCCCCACAAAAATTTTGCACGCCATGGAGCCGCCTTCCCTCAGGACATCCCCGGCGATGGACAGCGCCGCTTCGCAAAGCGCGTATGAGCGGGCCGCGTCCGCGGTTTTGACGCCGGTGGTGGCGGGCGCCGCGTCGCTTAAAACCACGTCAAACGCCCCGCCCATCCGCGCATAGTCCGGGTCCGACAGGGAAAGCATATCCGCCTGGACAAACTCGGCGTTGGGGGGAAGGGCGATGGAAAGGGGATGGAGGTCCACCCCCACTACCTTGCCGGCGGGCCCGGCCTCGCCGGCCGCGAAAATCAGCCATGAGCCCGGCCGGCACCCCAGGTCCAGGACCCGGTCCTTTTTTTTGATGAGTTTGAATTTGGCCTGGATCTCCTTGAGCTTGTACACCGACCGGGCCGGGAAACGCTCTTTTTTGGCCCGCCGGGAATAAAAATCCGAAGCCCGGCCCGATTTGGGTTTGGGGGGCCGTCGTTTTGTCCGCCGGCCTTTCAAAACAGCGCCTCCGCCGCCTCGGCCAGGTTCCTGACCCCGATGATTTTAATTCCGTCTATTTTTCCCATGCGCTTGTGGCTGCCGTATGGCGTCAGGCATTGGGTGAATCCCATTTTTTTGGCCTCCATGATTCGTCTTTCCATCCGGCTCACGCCCCGAATTTCCCCGGTGAGGCCCACCTCGCCGAAAATGGCGGCCCCCGGCGGCGCCGGTTTGTCCAGGAAACTGGACGCGATGGCGGCCACGATCCCCATGTCCGCCGCCGGCTCGTCTATTTTTACCCCGCCGGTGACATTTAAAAAGATATCGTGCCCGGCCAGGGCCAGCCCCATTTTTCTTTCCATCACGGCGGCCAGAAGGGCCACCCGGTTCGGGTCCAGGCCCAGGATGGTTCTCCGGGGCGTTCCCAGGTTCGAGGCGCACACCAGCGCCTGAAGCTCCACCAGGATGGGGCGGCTTCCCCCCATACTGGCGGTGACCACCGATCCGGGGACATTTTCGGGCCGTCCGGAAATAAAAATGGAAGACGGGTTCGGGACCTGGACCAGCCCCTTTCCCTTCATCTCGAACACGCCGATCTCATTGGTGGAGCCGAATCGGTTTTTCACGGCCCGCAGAATGCGGAACATGTGGTTTCCGTCCCCTTCAAAGTAAAGCACCGTGTCCACCATGTGCTCCATGACCCGGGGGCCCGCGATGGCGCCGTCCTTGGTCACATGGCCCACCAGGAACATGGGCGCCCCGGTTTTTTTGGCCGCCATCATCAGGCGCATGGTGGATTCCCGGACCTGGGTGACGCTGCCCGGCGCCGAGGTCAGATCCGCGCTGAACATGGTCTGGATGGAGTCGATCACCAGCGCGTCGGGTTTTAAATTTTCCATCATGACCAGAATGGCCTCCACACTGTTTTCAGACACCACCAGCAGTCCGGGGGGCGTGTCAAACAGCCTTTCGCTGCGAATCCGTATCTGACGGGGAGACTCCTCTCCCGACACGTAGAGCGTCTTGAGCCCCTTCCGGGACAGGCCGTCCAGGGCCTGGAGCATGATGGTGGATTTGCCGATGCCCGGATCTCCCCCGATGAGGGCCACCGAGCCCGGCGTCAGGCCCCCCCCGAGAACGCGGTCCAGCTCCTCCATGCCGGTGAGCAGGCGCTTGTGGTCGGTCATTTCGATGGATTCCAGGAGCGCGGGTCCGGCGGTTGAAATGGACCCTGAAAGGGCGCCGGATAGGGACGAGGCCCGGCTCCCGGAAAGTTTTCCGGACGCCGCCTCTTCGGAAAAGACGTCCCACTGGCCGCAGTCCGGGCATTTGCCCATCCATTTCGGCGCCTGACAGCCGCATGAGCCGCATATGAAAACCGTTTTGATCTTTTTTTTCAAATCTTTTCGTCTTTCCGCCGACGCGCCCTTTGGGGCTGTTTCCGGCGTTTTTTCCGCGCCTCGCCGACGCGCGCGCGGTTTGCGATTGACTTGGGTATGTATATCATGTCATTATCTCAGGATCAAGACTTGATGGCGTCGTAAAAAATCCGATCTACGGCGTTGCAGCGCTTATTTTGAATTGAGGCATACTACATTGTATTGCCTCAATTCAAAATAAGCGCTACGCCTTGAGGCTTAAATTTTAGCATACGGAATTTTTAACTTAGCCATCCCAGGTTTTTTTACGAGTTTATCAAGTTTGGCGACATTGTAAGAAATTTGATTATGATCGACTGCCACATTCATACCCGACTCTGCGGCCACGCCCGGGGCCCCATGGAGGCCTATGTGACCCGGGCGCTGGAGCGGGGCCTGGACGCCATCTGCTTCCTGGATCACCTGTTTGAGCCTGATGGCCGGGACGGTCTTTCCATGACGTTTAAGGAAATTCCTCTGTACTTCCAGGCGGTTCAAAGGCTCAGGCGCCGCCACAGGGGCCGGATCGACATCAAAGCCGGCCTGGAGGCGGACTTTGACCCCCGGCGCTTCCAGGAGCTGGCCGACGCCTGCCGGCCCTTTGATTTTGACGTGATCGCCGGGGCGGTCCATTTCCCGGGCGGGGTGGACATCGCGAGCCGCCGCTCCCCCTTGAAAACAGGGGAGGCCGATCCCGACCGGATTTATGAGACCTATTTTGAGACGCTGGGCCAAATGGCGGAAACCGGTTTTTTTGACGTGGTCTGCCATTTTGATCTGCCCAAAAAATTCGGCGTGGTTTTTCCCTCCCGTTCCTTTGACCGGGAAATCCATGACGTTTTATTGAAAATAAAGGCCGCCGGCATGGCCGTTGAGGCGAACGCCGCCGGTTTCGATCACGCGGCCGCCGAGCCCTATCCCGGTCCGGACATCATGCGAAAATGCTTTGAGATGGGGATCGACGCCGTTCCGGGCTCAGACGCCCATTCCCCGGATCAGGTGGGCAGACACATCCCCCGGGTCATTGAAATGATGCGGGCGGCGGGATACGGGCATATGACGATTTTTGAAAAAAGGGAAAAGAAAAAACTTCCCATAACCTTTTGAAAAAAATGGATGAGCGCATGACCACGGTTTCTTTAAAATTATCAAGGACGCCTTTTTTAACGCTTTTTTTACGCTTTTTCCTGATCTTTTTTCTGATATGGGGGGTTGCTTCCCCGGCGCCGGCCATGGAAAAAAGAATGAGGCCCCATTTTGAGGGCCTGAAAAAAAGGCTGGAGGCCGACGGGTTCAGCAGGGAACGGCTCAAGGCGGTTTACAGCGGGCCGGATGTTTTTTTCGACACCAAAAGCGTCTCTCTTTTTTTCACGCACATGGAAGGCTCGCTCAACTACGGGCAGTTTTCCGCCCCCGCCTCGATCCAAAAGGCCCGGACTTACATGCTCAAACACGCCGGGACTCTGGAGCTGGCCCGGGAGGTCTACGGCTCCTCGCCGGAGGTCATCACCGCCATTCTGCTGGTGGAGACGCGCCTGGGGAGTTTCGTGGGAAGGTCCCATGTCTTAAGCGTGCTGTCCACCCTGTCGTCTTTGTCCGACGCAAAGGCCCGAAAGGCCCTTTGGGCCGCGATACCGGCCAAAAAACGGATGTCTTTGAAAAAGTTCAAAGAAAAGGCCCGGAAAAAATCCGCGTGGGCCTACAAAGAGCTGGCGGCGTTTTTGCGCCACACCCAAAAAGAAAAAATCGACCCCGGGAAAATTCTCGGGTCGTACGCCGGGGCCATGGGCATTCCCCAGTTCATGCCCAGCAATATCGCCCCCCTGGCCCGGGACGGGGACATGGACGGACGTGTGGACCTGTTTTCCCACGCCGACGCCATCATGAGCGTGGGCCACTACCTGGAGCGCCACGGCTGGCGCCCGGGCCTGGGCGCCAAAAAGGCCCGGAAGGTGATCTTCTCCTACAACCGGAGCGATTATTATGTGGACGCCATTTTAAAGATCGCCAAACTTCTTGACTCAAAACAAAAAAAAGATTAAAAGGCCAACCCATGATATTTGATTTCAAAACAGCCGGGGTCATCCTCGCCCTGACGGCGCCCTTTGTCCTTTTGACCATCTGGGCCGTGACCAGCGCGGCCCGGAGGGAATTCAAATCCCTTGGCCAGAAAGCCCTGTGGATGCTCACGGCCTCCATTCCCTTTGTCGGATTCGCCCTTTACCTGATTTTCGGGATGAGAAGGGGAAAAAAACCCGGGGCGCAGACCGATTGACAGCGGCAAAAAAGAACAAATAGCGGTTGACAAACCGGCTGTTTTTTTGTATGTTCCCCTTTTCCAAGATTGTGGTCCCATCGTCTAGCGGTTAGGACATCGGCCTCTCACGCCGAAAACCGGGGTTCGATTCCCCGTGGGATCACCACCGGCTTCAAAAGGTTTTCAGCTTTTTCGCTGAAAGCCTTTTTTTGTTTCTCCGGTCCATTTCCGACCCTCTGAAAATTTTTGCTTTTCGCAATTGGGTTTTGTTGAAATTTTGATATATTTCTGTTGGTGGGGCGGAATGAACGCTTGACGGAAAAATTAAAATTCCCCTCCAAGAAGTGTAGGCGGGGTAAGCACGAGAAACCTTTTCATGTTTTTGCCAAATCGGCTCAATTAAAGAAACAAAGCTAACCACAAATGAAATAATCTAACGAATAAGAGTTAGATTGTGAGAGCGAAGCGAGCCACAATCTGAACCGTTTGTTGGACAAGCCCGGTCTCTATTATATAGAAAATATCTTTTTGGGATACAGTAGCCAAATCAGGCGGGTGAGAGGCAGAGATTCTTCCGCTTTCAAAAAATGATCTTTGAAATAGATTTTCTTGGCAAACAATTTGCCAGAGGCGGAAAGCGCTATTTTTTCGAGCGCAGGTATCCATGACCATAGATTCGTTTTAATTTAATAAATGTTTTATGGTTTCCAAGAATTGAAGTTTTCTATCTTTGGAGAGTTCTTTGAACTTTTCTACCAGCCATTCAACACTAAGGTTATTTAGATGATTGTCGACTTTTTCTACTATTCCAGCCAACTGCTTCTTATGATCGTCAGTTAAAAATGTAGGAGTTTTTATTAATTCACTCATAAATTCATTTGCCTGTTTTGCAGTCATAGATTCCACATTTTTTACCCTGTCAATCCAATTCTGTATCCAGACTTTACTTTTAGACTCTCGTAACCATCTGAATTGTTTTTGGAAAATTAACACTACCTCCTCAGATGCCCAAGGCAGTTCATCTTCTTCCAATAACCCCTCGTACTCTGCAACGAATTCCTTCGATAGGCGATCAAAATCGCTCCAAGATAGTGCCTCATCTCCCATTTGTTTATAGCAGTCTTTATATAATCTCAACGCTTTCTTCATTGATAATAAATCCTCAAGATCATTCTCAAGGCCATCGAAAGCATTAATTAGTGAATCAACCTCGGCTGAAAGTCGATCCATATCCTGGTCCGTTTCAATTGTTGAATCCCACAAGGCCGATGCCCGATCAAAGATTTTCTTCTCTTCAGCCTCAAACCGTTGAATGACATTAACAAGAGGTTCTCTTAACACACTAATTTCAGGAATATTTACCCTTTTTTCATACTTTGACAACGTTTTTGAATATTCACGCCCTTTGTCTTTAAAAGATCTTACCTCCGCAATTCGTATTATTCTCTGTTCATTACTGTGTTCGTCTATCCAACCTTGTATATGCCTAGCGGTTTCTTTTGCATCGGCAATCAATTCAGCGTTTTTTATAGACTTTTGGGTATGAGATTCGATTTGATTAAATTCTTCTTCCAACCCTATCCGCTTAAATTTTTTACCAAAAACTCGAAGCATTTTGTGTTTAAAATCGCCTATTGCTGTAGGCGAGTCAGAAGATGGAGATTGAAGTTTAACCCAATCTGGAAATAGCTGAATGGTATATTGTCGAGCGCTTATGTAATCTTTTTCAATCTCTTCAATTTGTTCCTCTACCCATAAGGGCATCTCATTTGTCATTTTGTCCAGGGATTCTTTCAACATATCAGCAGCCCATAAAACTAAGGAACAATCGAAAAACCTTTCGCTTTTTTCTATTTTGCGCCAAGCTTCATCTCTTATTTTTTCAATTTTCTTTACTTCTGCGTTGGCTTCAAGAGCAGATTGTCTGAGACTCTCTTCCCTATAAACCAACAACGGAGGGATTGGGCTTCTCTCTTTCAGCTCTATTGAGCGTTTGAGATAATTAATACGGGATAAATAATCCTCACTTTGTTCCCATTCATCTAAAAGTGTATCCCACTCAGAAGAAGCTTCCTCCAGCAAAAGAAAGTCTACACTCTTTAATGCTGTTAGACTAAGGTATTTACCCCGGAAGAGTTTTTCCTGAAGCCATTGTGACGTTCCTATCTGGCTTCCATTTTTCATGACAACCAATTTGTCATAACGTGGCGCCATGAATACGCCTAAAAACAATCCAGCTGAAGCAATATTTGCCCCATATGGTGGTTGACAAAGGCCTTTCACAGCATGTGTAATCGACAGTTTGCCCTCATTGGATAAAATAGAATCCCATTTTTCGGTAAGGGACCTAATTACTGAAAGGGACGGCCTTCGAGAAATACTACCGTTTTTATTAAAAATGCCCCATGTATCCCTTAAAACCTTTGTAGCCCTATTTTTAACATCAACCGGTTTGGCTGTTATTCCATTGAAATCAAGCTTTCCATGCATCAATTCATGAGTTAATTCATGGCATGTGTTTGCGGCATTCCCTCGGGCTGTACTGAATCCGTCAAAGGGGAAGGTAATGGCTTTTTTATAAATTTTTTCAAATAGTTGAGTTCCAACTCGACTTAACCGCTGTATTCCCATCTCTTCGTTAATCGCTGTTGCATACAAGCGTTTTTTAATAAGCGAATCAATTGATTCTCGGATGGATTTAAGGAGTTTTTCTTGATGCGCGCTAACCAGATTACCAAATTTTGACTTTTCTGTTTCGTTGATTTCCTCCAACACCCCATATTCAGACAAAAATTGACCAAGGTTCCCGTTCATGTCATGTAAAATGACAACTAATATAGGTATGGCTGAGACACCTGCTTCACGCGAAGCTTTTTTCAGAAGCCTTCGGACACTGGACATCACATTTTCCTGTACCCGATTAGGCTCGACATAGGTATAGATGACAGTTCCCTTGGGCTGATCAACAGCAATCGCAGACATCCATTGATCTGCAGCCATTTTAATCTGCTGTTCTAAAAAATCGAGATTAGATGTGACAGCAGAAAATCGCCATTCACGCGTATAAATTCTATTTTCTTCTGCGAAGTCCGTATCAATATCTGCAAGAAGATCACACCATTCTGCAGCTCGGCTGGCAAAAAGAACCGCTTTCCCATGCTCATCATAGGCGCTTGCGACTCTCTGTCTAATGAACGATAAAAATTGTGTCCTAGGGACAGCATCTCCAAGAATATCAAAAGCGTTAAAAGCATCATCCCATTCGATTACGTTATAATCTTCTTGGAGTAATTTTATTTCAGATGTTACCCGAAGTTCTGGCATAGAGCAAAGCTCAGCAAGAGCAAAGACCGCTTCATTTTTATCCGTCGATACTAAGCCAAGTTTTGAAGCAAGGACAATAGCCCTTAGTAGTTTTCTCTGCTCTGTGGATAAGCGGCCACCATGTCGCGCCATGACCGTAGCATAAGAAAGAGTGATAGAACCTTGCTGCCCTGTTTCTTCAGAAATAACCAAATCTTTTTCCAAATCATCGGACCACAAATCGACAGCGTTAATCGACCAATCTAACCCTTTTTCCAAGGACATCTTAGCAAATTTGGTAAAAGTATTGCCTAAAAGAGATAAGGCTGATCTTTCCTGGAGATGTTTTCCGACCGAGGCAAGATAAAACAATAACCATGTGGCATAGGGAGACAGGGGCCAACATCCCTGCCTGATTACGGAATGAAATAACTTTGTGTCGGTCCATAATCGGTGGTTTGTAGCGCCTGGAAACCATTTTGCCAAATTGGTCATGATATCTTTTGATGTGTTATTCGCGCTTTCACTATCAAAATATTCTATGAAACGTTCTGTCTGTTTTTTTTTCAGCAGATTGGCAATTAGAGTCTCTAAGTTGATTGATAAATAAAGCTTATTTGCTGATTGATAACGAGTTACATACCTGAGGATCTCATTTTTATATTCTGGCGCGACGCGTTGGATATAAGCGTTTAATTCAAATTGAATAAACCCAACAAAATTTACAGAGTTTGAGTTTGCCTGGACAGCTTCAAAAAGATCCTGCAATGCGCCACTTCCGGCAATTTGACTTCTTTCTGTAGCAAATTCCGTATACTTTCCAAACTCGTCAAATAGAATCAGTAGAGACCGATACGGTTTTTCTCTACCGCAATATTCTCGGACAACGATATCAATTACATCCCTGACAGTTTCCCCAGCCAAGGCCCTTATCGGCATTCCCCTATCGGAAAAAAAATCATGCACAAGCGCATATAACTGTTCATCATGATTCTCTAACGCCTGAGTCAGGAACTCAACCGATTCTACTTGAGACGCATGGATCAGCTCTTCTTGTACTGTAGCATTGGACATCTCGATCAAGGAGACCGCCTGACCGAAACGGGGTCTTAGTTCATCCAACATGGCTGTTGAATGGCCGTCTTTTTTCAAAAGAGTGGAGACTTGACGCGTAATTTCAGCGGATAAATCAAAACCTCTCATACCATTCAAAGTAATGGCCAGACAAGGTTGTGATGCTTCTTTTAAGTTGAGCTTTATATCATGACCAATTTCAGAATCAGCTGATTTTATAGAAGAAACGATACGTTCGCTAATGTTTCCATGAGGATCACTAACCAGTTGTGCTAAAGTCAAACCAAGGTGAGACTTACCTGTTCCATACCCCGCAATGGCAAGAGTAAAGGGTTGATCTTCCAAGCCGTAACATCTTCTAATCACGGCCTGAGCAAAGCTGGCAGAATCAATGAGTTTATGGCTATGCCCATCACCAATATCTTCCTGACTCACCCCATGATATTTAGGGCCATGAAAAACGAATGCTTCACTTGCAATTTGGGCCTTTGATTCATCTGCAGTAAACCACTCAATATTAACAGCGCCATTAAACAGTCTGTCTCCTCTGAATTCAACAATATCAGCAAGTAGATTTACCATAAGTTTTCTCTTTTCTTTAAATCATATCCGAATAAACATTCCGCCATGCTTCATCAACGGCGATTGTTGGCTGGATTAACCAGGGCTCCATATGTCTATCCACAGTGACCATTGCCTTTTGCTCTAAAATTTCCAATACTGTCATGGCTGAAGACACAGACCAGCCCGGTATAATTCGCCAACCAGCAACTTTATCTAAATCGGTAACCGAGACCTGTTGCTGCCCAGGGAAAAAATCATTTATTAATTGCAGTATCCAAGCGCCATATCCTCGGCAGAGTTCATCCAAAACAGGCGCTGGATTCTTTAAAATAAGCCCATCACCCCCCTTAAGAGCGCCACAGAGTTTAAACGCCGCTTCATCTTCATACATCCCGATGATGGGACCAATTAATCTTTCACTTTGTGGGCCATAAATAATTTTTAAATGCGTTTCCAAACGATCTCTATCAAACTTTTGCCCTAATGCTTGCGCCCCATGAAAAAAAACCTGATACCAGACATCAGCGCCTGTGATGGAATTACATAAATTAAAGTGAGAAAGCCATTGACTAATAGGAAGCTTAAGAAAAGGATCCTCAAGAAGAAGCACTCTTCCAAACTCTGTCAATTCCGGAACTTTAATGCTCGATTTTTCTGGACCTGGAGCGAGTTTAATTAACCGCATTCCTCTGCAATAATCTATAATTGCCGGGGCTTTTCCGCTAGAGCTTCCCATTGGAATCCCTGTCTCACCTGCAATGGCTTGGAGGTCTCCAGATTTTCCTGATGCGGCAAATCGCATCAAGGCGTTTATATAATGCCGCTCTGGTTTAAACGTTCTATGAAAATTTCTCGGTAGACGGCCGGTTCCGCTCTGCTTGTTACTCATTAAATCCTCTTTCCCCCAAAGCGCTTATCTTTATTTTGCTAACTTTTTGAACCAATTGATTGCTAGTTGTATTAAATCCTTGTCCAATTGAGAAACACTCCCCCTTTTTCAAGGACGAGAGTCTGCCAATCCAATCATTGGGGCTTTGGTCAGTAAACAACGCGGCTATGTTAGCAAAGGACTTAAGCTCAGTATCTGCTGGGCGGAAAAAAAGTTTATGCTCGGCATTAAACATACGGTCTTGTTCATCTTTTTTCATATTGCTCATCGTTTGGGTCGCTAAAATGAGGGATAATCCAAATTTACGGCCCTCCCGTAAATATTTGGATAAAGGGCTATCTTCTTGATGATCAAGATTCTGAACTTCATCTAAAACAATCACTTTGGGTTCTGATTTTTTCCCTTTGGATTGTAAAAAACCGTATAGATCCCATAGAATAAATTCCGTAATCAACTTCTGGCTGTATCCATCCTTACCGGCAAGTTGGAAAATATTACACAAGGGATCCTGATCCTGAAAGATCGATGTCCAGTCAAATTCTTTTTCTCCGTGTGAAAAGGGTTTATCTAAGACAAAGGGTCTGAGCTTATTGTAAAGGGTCTGGGCAGAGGATTTGAATTTTTTGTCCTTGGTCATTTCTTCAATGACGGCAAGCATTTGTTCAAGATTCATCTGTTCTCTCAGGCTTTCAACCCCGTCCATGATGGCCCGGTGAAGCACGCTGTATTGCTGGTCGCCGATATTATAAACGGCATTAAATAAACCAGCGATTCTTTTTGCAACATCATTGGCGTTTTGCTTGATAATGATCCCGCCGTGATCCGACACCTGGGGTAAGAAGGGATTGATAGGTAACGGATTATTGGAAACTACGTGCTGCTCGGGAGCGACTATATCATTGGTTTCCGGCTCCAATTGGTCGGGCAAAAATCCGTTAGTATAGTCTATGATCAAGCTCTTTTGCCTGAATTTACCCATTTCGCACAAAATACACTGGATGGCATAGGTTTTTCCCTGTCCGGAAGAGCCAAATATCAGCATATGCCGGTTGGCAAGATCTTTATGCCCAAACTCCCAATAAACAGGTTGATTTCCTGTTAAGGTATTACCTAAGAAAATTCTATCCCAATGCTCAATCGCAAGAGCTGTTTCCTCGATCGTTGTTTTCGATCCATCCAAATCCACTTCCTCAATCCCATTTGAATCTTTATCCGTGTTTAAATCATTACCCTTCTCCAGATTATCATTATCTATTTCCATTAAAAGATCAATTGGTTGAAGTTCTAAAACAGCATCATCGAGTTTTTCATCATCGATGTCATCCATCTCCCAGAATCCATCATCATCGTCGTCAGAGCTGTCAGACAGGTTAACAGTTCCATCCATGGGTTCCCCCTGGGATTCCATGACAGCCCAATCAACTTTTTGATCTTTATCACCCGTAGCCAGTTTATAAACAAACCCGCCACCGATTGAATAAATATTGGCTCTGACATCTTCTCCTGTGAGCCAATACCCTGTTCGTTGGATATTTGGGTTATTGTTAATCCAAAAAGTGAAAACAGATGCATTCCATGCAATGTCATAATCACCTTCAGACAATCTTTCCAACGCGGTTAGAACCTTGGAATGTTGGGATTTACTTATTATGGCCTTACAAGCGATCAACCGATGCAATTGCATCCACCAATAGCGGCGATCAGGACGATCATCCTCAATGCTTTCGGAATCGTCACTCTCAATCGGAGTAAACGCCGAGATCAGTACTTTCAATCCGTTTTCAATCTGAAGCATAGCCTTGCTGACATGCTCTGGTGACTCATTGCTTAGTTTGCATTCAATTAGATGCATGTTCAAATGAAAACGATCATCATTTTTAATCGACGCCTGGATCCATAACAGATCAGGTCTTTTGCTGTCCTCAGCCAAATCGAACCAATGTCGATAGGCATCAAGGGATATAAGTGACTCGCAGAGAACGGATTTTTCATTTTTTAGAAGTTTCCTTGAAAGGGAATACGCTAAAAAATCTCGGATATATTGGTCAGCAGCACCCGTCGCCCGTACTAAAGATAATCCTGATAGATCCTTTGCTATGGAAAGAATACCCTTGCTTATTTCATTGCAATTATCTTGATTCCATCCTGCTTTTTTCCCATATAGCTGACGAATGGAAGCGCTCAGCCTGCTGTCTATATCCGATAATGAGAATTGTTCCGTTGAAACGGTGTAATTGTCCCCGCCATGAGTTCCCACACCCGATCCAAATCCAATAATTTCTCTTTCTTTGCTGGAATCTGACGCAGGGAGCTTGATCAGCCGCTCATCCATATTCGGATCGACACAAATGACCCACTCCGCCTTTTTATGGAGGGAATCGATAACCGACCGCCATGGTGAGAAGTCTCCTGTGCCGATCACAAGGGTTCCTTCCTGAACACTCTTTGCTTTCAAGCCATGCAACAGATTGGCATGACTTGATCCCAACACAAATTGCCGATTGCTTATGACCCTGCTTCTCTTAAACGCTTTCCCAGGGTCATTAATCATGCAACAGGCCTTTTCCAATATGGGGAACTTTAACTCTCGGCTTGTCACATCAAATTCAGCCACGTTTTCAAAGGTATCAACACCTGCTCCGCTTCCGACTCGAATAAAGTCGTATAACACAGCAATATCTGTTTGGAACTGCTCATTCACTAATCGTTGTAAAGCTTGCCCACTATCCCTTTCAACGACCCGATGTGCGATAGAAAAGCGACATTGACGATACAATTGATACTTTTTCTCCGTTTCAGCGGCCTCCCACCGTTCCTTCCATTGATCAATCCAACCGGCAACATCAGTGTCATCGTTTGATTCGGTAAAAAGAGTGACACTAATCGCATAAGGACGTTGCCGATCAGGAGTCAGAACGTATCGTTTATTCACCTTTGTCGAGGTGTTCGGATTGGAAAGATCCTTTAAATATTCATGGACAGCCGAAATTACAGGCTGGATGTCCTTATTTCGGAAAACAGCAAGGCTTAATCCATCCCTTGCATGGGGATGTAAATCGAAATAGTCTTGCATCAGCCGAAGCAGCAATCTTGACTCACTCGTCTCCTGGAAAATTTCAGAATCATTGAGCATACCATTATCATCAAAAACATCTTGGTAGGGCATTAGAATTCGGGTCGATAAAGGAGCTTCTGACGCCTCAGGTTTTCCGATTCGGTGAATAAGTTCTAGTCCACGAACATTAGTGTCCAAGTTATCAGCCGCATCTTTAAGAAGTCCGCTTAAAGGCGTCTGAATCGTGGATAAATCTAAAAAAGTTCTCCAGGCATACGGTTTAAACGCTTTTTTTGGTTCTGGATTTTTCAACTCCTTATTTGCGGCATAGTTAAAACATCGGGATTGAAACACGAGTTGGGCCTCAAGCAGCTCGATTACTGCAGGATGAAGGACCGTAGCAACGCCTGACTGTTCGTATGAATCCGCATGCCACGAATCGCCATATGCCTTGGATCGAGGCTGAATAACCAGAAACGATCGAACCAGCATCCCAATGAGTGAAGATTCAAGATAACTATGATTTTGATGTATTGCATCAAATATGGTCTGGTAAGCTATACGCAAATCTGCCCATTTGGAGGAAGAAGCAAAAATGGCTGAGAAAAGCCCTTTTTTTCCCGCATGACAAATGAAATCTTCATATGCTTTAGCCAGGCGCTTTAACTTTGATAAAATCGGGTCATCAACTTGAAGCCATTGAGCGTTTAATAAATTGGTAAAAACAGCGTCCTGACTACTCTCATCTCTAATAGAATGGAGCAAAACCCGCCTGATTTCCTCTTCAGAACTCGCCCTTAATAGCTCATCATAATAAGCAATATAAAAAACAGGAAGCTTGTGAAGAGCGTTGTGGGTCTCCATTACCCGTTTCACACGAAGAATCAGCTCTGCAGACAAACGGTACATATGATGTTCAGGAAGTCGCCAGGCAAATTTCCGTCTGAAAGGCTTACTATCACTCCCCTGTTTCTCAATATATACAGAAAATTCCAATGCAGGTTCCGCAGTCTTACTGTACGCACAATTGACCTCTGGTGTTACCAGGTGACTTGAAAAGACGATTTTGAGTTCATCCTCATGGGTCAGCGCCACCTGCTTTTGAAGGATATCGTCTATCCCCCCAATCAAACGTGTTAAATATTCCCGAGCAAGGTTCGCTCTTTCTTCTGCGCTGTCTCCACTGCTGTTGTCATCACTCTCAATATCGTGCTTAAACTGATCCGTTTCAATCCGAATCTGGCCTATTATGCCGTCCGGATCGAATTGTTTATCACTATGAAAGTCTTTTAATGTATTCCACACTGCAGTTAAAACACATTCAAAAGGGCTTCCGGATAATTTTCTTCTTCCTAACTTTCTTTCTGAAGGTGATTCCGCCGGCCGCTTAAATTTCAAAATCTTATCCGAAAGCACAACAAAATCGCAACTTTTCAATTTTGAACATTCTTCAGGATCGTCTGTTTCAATAAACTTTTTTAATCCCAAAAGAAACGCGACATCTGATGGGTAGGACCCTATAACATCCTCATCCAAGACGATACCCGTTGATTCGCCAGCCCCAATTGCAGTTAATACGGCATCAACTGATTTTAATGCTTTTTTCCGCCGCTTCGGATCAAGGAACAATGTATAATTAAAAAATTCTGTTGCTCTATTAATGTAGGGGGTCAACTGTCGTTTCAAATGAACCGGAAACATGGAAAAAACCGGTAAATCAAACTCTTGAAAATTGGCCAGCATTATTTTCAATGCCTGGGAAATGTTAGTCGCATTGTTTAAATCCAATTTTTCAAGCCAGTCACTGATCTGAAGAATATCCGCCCGACCAGCCTTTTCAAGGGAGATGAGGATACGATCAAATTTTTCCATATCTTTTGGGCTGATATCATGAATCCCGATACTCTTAAGTTTGGGACCTATCCATTTCTCGAAACTACTTTTCATCTTTGTTTCCCAGATCATCTGTGGGTCACAAGAATGAAAATCTGATAGACTTGCAGCATCTGTCACTCGGTCTGCGCCACAAAGAACGATCAAGGAAAATTTACCCGGTTCAACATTAACGTTGCTCCGATAGTAGGTTAAATTCTCACGCTCATCCAACCATCCTTTTTCTTTAGCCATACTCCTGGAAAAAGGGCTCCAATCATCGGATAATACTTTAGCGATTTTAAGCGTTAAAGAAACATCCGATTCAGCCAAAAAGCGACTTGTTATGGCTTCAGATATTTTCAACAATGTTTTTTCAGGCATCGCCGGGACCATAAGTATCATTTTCCGACTTTGAGTCTTTGTGTTTCGTAATTTATTTACTAAATCAACAATATGGTTACGAACGCTTAGAGCAAAAAAATGCATGATCAAACCTCTTTATTAATATCATCTGCAGGATTGGACACAAGCGCGCAGGAATCTGATAGCTGGATTAAAAATCCGGCAGCTTCCAACATTTCCTGGAGCCAATAATCTGTATCAGCAGGCAAGTACAACCCTGTGCCTGTAAGCCATTGACTCGCCCGATCCATGCCGTCGGCATCAAAGACCATTCCATGTCTGCTTTCGATTTTTTCTTTAAAACTGTCTAAAGTTAGGCGCCCGCCTAAAGGAATATTTGTAATCACAAGAAATCTTAAAATCTGCTGATTAATAACAAAACGGGCGCCAGGCCCCAGCCGCGGAATTATAAAACCAAGTTTCTTAGACAAGCTAATGAACAGCTTACCTCCGTAAGATTTATCTGCTTGATTCAAAATTCTCAGTTTTTTACCCTCATTTTCCGGCAGCGCTGCATCGCCATTTCTAAGAGCTTGGTAAATTTGCTTCTCGATATTTTTAACCGATAATTGCGACAAGCGTCTGATCGCCGGTCGGTTATCCACAGGTGCGGATATGGCCAACCTGTATTTTATCTTTCCATCTGAATCTTTTGGATTCAAAAGCCTTTCGCTCTGAACAGCCAAGCTTCTTAGCACCTGAAGCGCGCATGCGATTTCCAAAAGATGAATTCGATCCACAATATCCAACCCTGCCCGAAGCAGGCGGTAAATCTCTACGGCAAAAACATACCCTTCTTGCCAGGATTCCGTCCTGCACCAGCCGGCATTTATAAAACGCCGATCATCCTCTGGCCCATCTGTCTTCTCTGGTGTGTCAGGGTCAAGCTTTTCGTCAATAAATTCGGCTATCCGGGTGAGGGCGCTGGGACAGTGACTTTTGAAGCGTTCAAACTCATCCTCCAAAGCCTTATGAAGCCATCCAGGATCCAACTCTTCTTGGCTGAAACCCAAATCTGATGTTGCTCCCCAGGCTTTTATCTTGCTTTTAGGTTGTCGCAACGCGTTGCATAATTGTAAAAAAAGGACTTCCCCACCACGAGCGAGGAAAACGTGCTGCGTCATGTCAAAATATTTATTAGAATTTTTTGATGGAAACAATTCTTCCCAACTATCTACGCTCTTTACCCTTGCTTTAGATTCTTTCCAAATTGTTTCTCTACTTAAAAGACCGTCTGATAAAGGAATAAAACTTTGAGCACACCAGGTCCGGCCACTTCCAGCCCCTTGAAACCCCAGGAATAAATTTTCAAGAGTTCGGGTGATACTGTCTTTATCACCATTGCCGTCCATATCTATCCGATCTTCTAATTCCTGAATCAATGCCTGGTGATGCTCTCGGTGGGTTTTATGCCGGGAATCCAGTTTTGAAGCGCCTAACAGCGAGAATAGTTTAAGGTTGAGCCGTGCTTTGGGTGAGTATGCCAATTTTTCGTTCGACCAGGCCATTAAATCCGACATTTCCGGCAAACAGGAAACAAACTCCCCGCCTGAACCTATCTTTTTATTAGAGAAGACAACCAATAGGAATTCCACCAACAATTCACTGCGAGTTTGATCTGAAAAAAAGCGATTCCCAAAAAGTTGCATGGCGGGGTTGTTAAACGCTGTCGCAGATCTTGGATCCCCGGATGGATCAAAAGGAAAAAATTTACAGGACATCACTCACCTCCAGTCTGCCGTTGTTCACCCCGTACTTCTGGCGCCGAAACGTGTGGTCTGTTTTTAGATGGACCAGCATGATTCTTGAATTCTTTTCAGATCCGATTCGGCGCTGTAAACGTGCCTTATAACGATTCAACCTCTCAATGTAAGAGGCTTGCAACACCTCTCCAAGTTCGCCAAAATGTCTCATAATGACATAATCAAGAAAGGGAACACTTAAAGATAGATCAATGCCTCTAATTGTTTCTTTTCCGACAAGCGCCAGCTCTTTTCTTTGCAGGCCATTGGCGGACTCCTGACTCGTTAATTGCAAATCTGTCGCTGTAGACCAATCAACCTGCGCCAATACGATCTGAGCGCTCTGCCTGACTTCATTTTTACGGCGACTCAATGTTATGTAAAGCCGTCTATCATTCTGCATGGACCCTTCCGGCAGTCTTACACCTGTGAAATGCTCCTGGAGGACATGATAAATTTTCCGTTCCATGCTTGATTTCTCATTGAATCCAAGATCCATTGACGGATTCTGCCAGCCAACCCAGTTTAAAAGAGTTGGTGAATTTAGATACTGCCCCAAATAATCTTTTTTTTCCCCCTCGAAACCATGAAGGAAATAAAGGAGACGACGAACCTGTTCTCTTGCCTGCCCGGGCGTTATTCCAGGTGTTGTTGTTTTGGTAGCGTTTCTAGATCCATCTTTTCTGAGTTGTTCGAATTCGTCCTGACATCCGGACATATCAAACGCAAAGGACTGCCCATATGTTTTCAGCCATAACCGATGCTCCCATAATGGGGAAGGTCGATCCCCAAAACCCTGGTCACGAATTTCCCGGATAGCTTTCATATTCGAAGCGGCTGGGTCAAGCGCACCACCGTTGTCACCAAAAAAACGGTTAAAAAACAGATATTCTATTTTCAAGGGCCGTGCTTTCCGTTTCTGCAATTCGCTGATGTCTGCCTCTTCTAACCCGGATGTAATCATATAAGCCAAATGTTCTGTTATTTGGCGAAGCGTCAAACGACCGCCATATTCATACATCCTCCGGTAAGCTAAAAATACCCGATCCGCAACCCGAGCTTTATTGCGATGAATCAAGTCAACATTAATACAGATAGGGCATGATTCCCGGCACTCTTTATTTGCACAGGCAGCCCAGCGATCTTGTGCCAGCATGCGTTCAAATATTTGTCTGGCCAAATCAAGATTATCCATCAAAGACAGATTAAAAACTTTGAATATTACCCCGTTAAAGTTTAAGTCACCCACCCCTTTTTTATTGCTGATGGCCTCTAAAACCTTGCTCTCCAAAGCGCTCTCATTCAACCGCAAAAAACCATGATGCTCTTTCAGTAAATTTAAAAGTGTTCCTGTATTTGAAACCAGAAGAAAACGCCGTTTGTGATTAACCAACTCCTTTACAAAATCAGCATCATCTGTTTTTTTTCGTTCGCTTAAATCTTTGACAATACTAATAGGGGAATCTTCGATATCTTCCCTTGGTTTTATAGGCTCATCGAATGGTTTTAAAGGATCCATCCCTTTCACTTTTTTTAGCACATCGATGGCTAATGTTGATTTCCCATCACCAGCATGTCCTGTTAATATGACATGATTTCCAGAGTCTGATTTAAGTTCATCGAAAATGGTCTGAGTTAAAGGATGGTCAACATGGAGATAAGAGAAATAGTCGTTGCATGCCTGAGATTCTGCCAGTGCGTTTTCATTGCTGCCGCCTACCTGTTGTAACGAATTCAGGTATCCGACGAAAGGATTTGAAAAACTATTACCGTCTTCTTTTACCCTGCTAAGTAAAGAAGTAGGCGAGTTAGTTGTATTAGATCTCATCTTAAAATATAGTTTTTTTAACTCGCTATTGAAAAGTTCTCTTTGCTCTTCGTTTCTTAAGAACTGAACTAATTTTTCGTGTAAAGAGGCGTGACTGACCAAACCTCTCAGGCGATGTTTTGTAAATCTTGCATTTTTGAAATCGATAATATCCTGGAACTCGTTTTCCTTCCCTTTGATTATATGAAGGTACCAATATCCACTTGTCTGTAAATGGAAATAAGGATACTCAATCATTGCTGATGTTGAACTTGTGTTAGGGCTCAAAATACAAAATGCGTCTTTGAATGCTTGCTCTAATTCGTCATCAAGAAAAAAATTATTGGATCTGTTCGGATCTTTCTCATACAATTTTGAGATTGCTAAAAATAAAGCAAAACGGTGTGGTTTTATGTTCTTTTCATTGATTTCTAATTCCAAATCTTGGATAAGCTCGAGTACATCATTTTCCATAAAGCACTCCTACGCTCAGTTTATTTTAAAAGTAATGAATCATTATTCCGTCATCCCCTAATCCGCTGCAATATATATTTCTATAAGTGGCAAATAGGGCAGAGGTCGTCGTCAGGTGTCAAGATATCCATTAGTTTTTGATTACCTTTGAACTTTTTTTGGATCTGGATTTGCCTTTTTTTATATTTTTCTCTTATCTCATCTCTTCTTCTCGAATCCTCTAATGCTTTAAGACTTTCATTTTCCATCCACGTATAGTGTTCACCCGTTTCAGGATTGAATTTTTCAAATTTTTTCGCTTTTTCGAACAGGTCATTGTGATACTTTCGAAGCCCTACCCACTCTATTTTCTGTTGGAAAAAACAGAAATAGCAACCTGAACGTGAACGCCAAGTATAGTAATCAGGAAGCCCTAATCCAGCTTCCTCCAATATTCTGATAACATCATCTCGGTAAATTCTATTTTTGATAAAAGGAAACTCGGATTTTATATTTGGTTTTGTTGGTTCATAACCTCTCCGATGAAATTCATCAGCCCGAATCCCTACATAACTAATCGTTTGATCATCACCTATGTATTTTTCATATGGTTTTATTTTCAACATTCTTGTACACCATCGTGTATTAGCATCGGGTAGAACACCATTGTACATATCCAAGTAATACTCGAAATTCCTTTCTGATTTTAACCATGTCACGTCTATATTTAGCTGGTCTTGTAATCTATGAATATATGTATACGTTTCATCAAGCTCTTCTCCCGTATCACAAAAAGCATACTCAAGATTTGGAATTTTGTCCTTTAAATACACAGCCAAAGCAGAGCTATCTTTCCCACCAGACAACGCAAGAATATGACGCACTTTATCTTTCTGATTTTTCATTTCTTTTGTTTTTATAATTTTTACCTATCTATTCATCTTCCTTGAAAGTTAAATTTTCATATTTAAGCAATAATTCCCTTAGTGCGGCAGCAACGGCATTTGGGGAGTTCTCTTTGGCAAATTTCTCCAACTGAGCCCCGATCTTTTCCGTCACCCTTTGTTTTTGTCGCATCTCCTCTTGTGTTAACGCCGCATCTGGACTTCCAAAATTGCGCCAGGCTTTGCCATATTGTTCTGCAATCCCATCAGCCAAGCCGGGAAACCGTTCAGCATCCATATCGGTCCAGAGTTCAAAGGGTCGAGTCGCCACATAAGAGATAGCAGGGCGGGCATTATGGTTATCCATAGCGCCGTTGCCAACACATTTGAAAAAAGGTGTTAATACATCATGGCTGACACGAGGATTCATCCACGCGGCCTTTTTTTCCAATTCGCACCAGCCATCTATCCCCACTGGTAATCCGCACTTTTTCAACAGATTATCCCGGGCTTGGCTCAATAAATTATCAGCGTGATCTCGAAGAGCGGAAAGGCTTTTATTCAATTGAACAAAAAAGGTGTCGATATCCTCGCTCCTGACTTCATTGTCGTCAAAAGGGGCAAGACCATAGCAGGATGGAAGGTCTTTAAACAACAATTTTTCGGGCGATTGCGCCTGAAGCAGACACTCTTTCATTTTCAGCCCCAGCGACTCCTCAAACTGCGATGATTTCAACGTCACCTGGGGAAGGGAGTGCAAAACCCTAAAAAGAGCTCTGACAACGCTTGCCGTTTTGGGCGGTTGTTTCAACCCCCTTGCCAAACGATCGACAACAGCTTTTCGGGTCCCGTCAAGGCGCGCGCCAGAGACGGTGAACAGATCCGGCCGCCTCTGGAGTAACTCAAAGTGAGCGGGCTGGACATCTGGAATAAAACTATTATCCCGGTATAGGAACAAATCATCCTGGTTCAAAATATAAAATGCTGCAAATAAAATGGGGTGAATCCCTTCAGGTAAACCATAGGGCACATCTGAAAGCCTACCAAACAAACGCTTCACCTCAATTCTTTGAATCTGTGGTCTAAAGATTTCCTGTTCCAATAAGGACCAGCATGGATAAAGGTTTCCAGGATTATCTTTCGGTGGCGCTTGAAATATCCATTGATCTGATTTGGAATCTTTTGCATGAATGCCGGTTGCATGAAGGATAGATTCATAAATACTTCTTTCCGGCGGATATCCGTCAATTCCTAACCGTTCCTCTTTACCATCTGTCAACATCTTTTCCATCAAGCAACGTCGCGCAGAAGTAGCCGCCGATGATATCTTGCGACGAGCAACCAACTCATTACGCACCCGTGGCCCCAAGGAATATATTTTGTCACATGCTTTTGAGAGCAGCCGGGTTACGTCAACTGGTGTTTTTGGCTGATAATCTGTTCCATTCCAAAACCATTGGCACGAATTGCCAACCGGAGCCGGGCGCGGATCAAGTAATGTCTGCAATAACTGGGCTATTCTCTGCTCTCCTTCCGCGAGACGTAAATTAAGCTCTCTGAGAGCTACCCGGTCATCTCTCAACTCTTCAGTATTTTTTTCTACCCAATTCAAACATGCGACCTCTTCTACAACACCGCGAAGCGCCTCTATCTGCCTTGGCAACGCTACTATTAAACGATCATAGTGATGTGGTATGGTTTTAATGGACACTTTCTGAAGGTTGCGGTATGAATCTTACAGGAGGTGTTTGATGAAGGCAAAGAAAAGACGCAGTTACACAAAGGAATTCAAAGAGGAAGCGGTAAAACTTGTCACCGAACAAGGATATACCCTTGCTGAGGCAGGTCGAAACCTTGGGGTTCACGCCAATGTGCTTGGCCGGTGGAAAAGAAACATCCAGAGCGGTGGACAGGATGGGGCGCCCCATAACAGCGCAGTATCCATAAAGGACGAATTAAAACAGTTGCGCAAAGAGAATAAACGGCTGAGACTGGAGCGTGAAATATTAAAAAAAGCGGCGGCCTTCTTTGCGAAAGAACTGGGGTAAGGTATCAGTTTATTGATACAGCAAGGAGGGCCTATTCTGTTTCTATCCTGTGCTATGTGATGTGCGTAAGCCGAAGCGGTTTTTATTCCTGGAAAAACCGGAAAAAGTCACAGATGCATCGGGAGCGGGAGCGGTTAATCCCCAAGGTAAAAGAAATTCATCGACTGTCAAGAGCATCATACGGAACTCGACGGATATCGAAGGAATTGGAGGCTCAGGGAGAGTCTTGCGGCAGGGCAAAAGCGGGAACTTTAATGAAGCTCGCCGGAGTCGAGGTAAAGCAGAGAAGAAAGTTCAAAGCAACCACGAATAGCAAGCACAATCTGCCGGTGGCGCCGAACCTTTTGGCAAGAAAGTTTTCTTCGCCTGAGCCTGATCGAGTCTATTGTTCGGATATCACGTATATATGGACAAATGAGGGCTGGCTTTACCTGGCGGTTGTTCTGGATTTATATTCCCGCCGGGTTGTAGGGTGGTCAATGAGTGATAGAATAACCAGAAAATTGGTAATGGATTCTCTGCGTATGGCTATTTGGCGTCGGAGGTCAGGACCCGGTCTTATTTTTCATTCAGATCGCGGCAGTCAGTATTGCAGCAAAGATTTTCAGGAAATGTTGAAAGTAAATGGAATCATCAGCAGCATGAGTCGAAAGGGCGACTGCTGGGATAACAGTGTGGCTGAAAGTTTTTTTGGGAGTCTGAAAACAGAACGTGTGTTCGATTCCAGGTATTTCCGAAGGGAAGAAGCCCGGCGAGATATTGTTGATTACATCGAGATGTTTTACAACAGCAAACGTCGTCATTCTTACTTGGGCTATCTGAGCCCAAAAGAATTTGAAAAAATGACGGCCTTGAAAAAAGCAGCCTAAAAAAAGTGTCTGTTTTTACTTGACCACGTCATAGGACGCTGTCGCTTGATTGGCCTTAGTTTGAGCTGCCTTATAGTCTGCTTGAGGAAGCAATACTAAAATTAAACCTGCCGCCCCATCTAAACACTTAAAAAGATTGTTGTAGTTACCGTTTATTCTTTCTGAATAAACTATCTTGAAATATCTGTGCGCGCCAGTTTCCAGGCTATTCCGCCTGGCTACCATGGAACGTGAAGGCAAATGTTGGGACAAAGTTTCGTACAAAGACTTGCCCTCCATTTGTAGTTTTCGTCTGGCTTCCTTCATTCTGGCATGTATATCGACATCACTACCCTCCCACACTCTATAGGTGCCATCCAATCTCCGATAAGTTAATATAGATTGGCTTCTTAACGTGTCTAGTTTGCTTTCAATCTTATTGATATTTGATGCGGCGCTGGCCATCAAGCGGTTAGTAGCCCCCAGGGGACACATTTCACCTAAAACATTCAACAATGCTACTGAGCGAATTAAATCAACTTCATCAACCGTTAGCTGGGCCTTGCTATGAATAATATCATTGGCTTCTAAAAGCCTTTTTGCATGAGGTAGACGAGACAGTCCAACCTCAAAATTGGCCAATAGATAATTATAAATATCTTTCAATCGAACAAAATGGTCTTCTTCGGTAAGTTCCCTTTTACTAAACTCTTGAAATCCATAAGGTTCAAGGCTGGTTAAATATGAAAAAATTGATCGCTCATTCTGTGCCAAACGCCTAAATAAATGTGGGATAGCAAGCAATACTGTTGGATGAAGAGGCCAAGCATCTTTGGCTAATTTTTCAAAAGAGCTAAAATTCAATCCTAGTGGTAAAGGAGCTTCTTTTCTTTTTAATGTCGACAACTCTTCTGAAATTTTATCACCAACTGCTTTAGGCAGAGATTTTGAATGCCTTATCGCTTTTGCAATCATTCGGATGGTTGTTGCTGCCGACTCGGCGAATTGAACAGATTGAAATCTCTCTTGCACTTTAACCCACTCATTTCTAATCGTACGATCAGACAGCTCAACATAATCATCAAACATTTGGTGCAATATGATTAAAAACAAAATTGGATTTTTTTGTTGTCTGTTGGCAAGCTCGGCAATTTCCTGAAATATATATACATCGCCTCCATTTTTGTCTTGTAGCGCATACTCAAGTGTTTTTCCAGCTTCATCAATCATTAGAAACAACCCGGAAAATCTTTGAAATACAGCTTCCTTTTTTATCTCCAAAAGAAATTGAATAATCGTGCCTGAATCTTTCCAGAATTTTTTTTCAAGCGCTTCTTGTATCCTTGATATTAAATGGTTTGTCGATTTCGTTAGATCTAAAAGAAAAGCTGCTTTTAGAATGCCATCTAATAGCAACTGTGATATAGGACGACGCCGTGCCGTGATGGCAATGGGAAGGTAGCCATGTCCTTCTTTTTTAACGCGTTTCACTTGGGTTTTATTCAAAGAAGGGTGATTGGCTTTAGATAGTAATGAGGTGGCATTTTTCGAACGTTCTGAATCCCTACCCAATAATTGACATAAAAAGACGGCGAACGCAGATTTACCACTTCCATATGGTCCAATTAAAGAGAATGCTTTCTGTCCATTTTTAATAGTTAAGCCTTTCGATATTCTTTCCAAAGACTGTATTACGTTAGGGGTAATAATATATCCAGCAGAACTATCCACCTTCTCCCAATCATTAGCCAAATTGGTCGCTCTTAAAAAACCGGGTGTTATACCAATGAATTCAGAAATTTGTTTTTTATTCGGCATTGATTTGAACTCCTTTAAAATAATCATTCAACAAATCAAACGCCTCTTCTCTATTTATATTGCAATGAACCAATGCAACGCCGGCGGACTCCGTGAAACTGAACTTACGTTGCCACTTGGCAGACGAATGTAGTGATTGAATCGCTTCAACCAACGCATTTTCATCCAGCATAAAAACCTGTCCAGGACTAAATTCATGATAAAGCGCTTCTTGTATACGCATGGAGCTTCGGTTATTCCCTTTTTCCAAATATTCATATAGGGCAAATCCAACCATTTCCGGTGGCAAGGAAATCTTAGACCCGATTGCGAATCGGTACATATCAGAATCACTCATAGGGTGGATAAGATTGAGTTCCTGAAAAGGACATTCAAAAGATTCTTCTTTCGATGCCGATTTGTCAAACCGTCTAGCGCCGGCATAGGCTCTAACATAACAATCAATATCTCGTAATATGATGTTATCAGATGGTGGCTTTTTATTCGGATCCAACGAGCGTAAAATGGCTTCTGCGACATCATGCTTACTGAATTCTGGCTTATGGAGAAATGAAAATAAAGCAAGACCTGCCGTCATAAATTCAGGATGGGTATTCAACTTCCAGTGAAGTAACCACAAAGAGGCATTATCTTCTAAAAAAGGATCCCATCCATGTTTTTCATCAAATATTTTAGACCCTAACTTTGAAATAGCGCCATCAGAAAGAACACCTGTCATTTCACACCAATATCGAATGCTGTCCACCATGTTTTTGCCGACACCCAAATCAACAATGGCATCATCATCCTTAAACCACTTGCCTTCTTTTATGAATCTGAAGCCCTTTTCCAGCCATCCATACCGAAAAGCGAAGGTTTGGTGTCCTGAAAATCTGGCCTTTCTTTTTTCCATCAATTAACGCCTCGTCCCTTACTGTAATAGTTGCTCAACTATTTGAGCATTTTTTTAGGTTGCGAGCAAATCCCAACATAACCAAATAACTTCTTGTCAAATACTATTTAAATCATTACCCTGTAAATTGACAAAACCCCTATTTTTGAGCTTTTTGATAATATCTATATATTTCAAAACGATGAATCTTCTTGCAATAGGAATGCAACTTTCAATTTAATGATCCAGAATGAGTTGCCTAAGTAGGAATCTAAATTCATTTATATCTCCCTTCTATCAAGAACAATATATTAAATAAGAGTCATG